>JAFDCW010000167.1 GCA_019312705.1 Deltaproteobacteria bacterium | reverse complement strand
CGGGGCCAAGACGATCGTCGTCACGAACACCGACCACGTGCGGGACGCCGTGGCACTGGCGAAGTCCTTGGGTGCAGCTCTGGTCGGCCCGCGCGGTGAGCGTGACGGGCTGGGTTGGCCCGAAGGGCGGTCGATCGGAGACGGAGACCAGGTGGTTCCGGGCCTCGAAGTCCTCGAGATGCACGGGTCGAAGACCCCCGGCGAGCTCGTCCTCGTCCTCTTGGATACGACGCTCATCACCGGGGACCTCGTCCGGGGGCAGCGCGGGGGCCGCCTGAACCGACTGCCGGCCGCGAAGCTCCGTGACCCGGCCGCGGCCCAGGCTTCCATCGAGCGACTCGCTGCGCTCGCCGGCATCGAAGCGGTCATCGTCGGCGACGGATGGCCGGTTTTCCGCCGAGGCTCCGAGGCCCTCCGGGAGTTGGCAGCGGAAGGCGCTGGAACCTAGGGTCGGCGACGTTTCCTGGAGTCTGGGCCTTCCCCGGGGCGAAGGGCGGCGCTACTCTCCGCCGCCATGAGAGCCTGTTTCGTATTGCTCCTGGCCCTGGCCGTCCCCGGTCTGGCGCTGGCTCAGCAAGAGCCGACAACCGCCCCCGCCGCCGAGGGGCCCGAGACCCCGCCGGCCCCTGGCACCGAAGGCGCTGCCGCCGAAGCTGCGGCCCAAGAGGTGGCCCCCGTCGAGGCCGCCGCCGAGACGCCTGTCCCGGAAGCCGCCTCAGCCGCCGCTCCTCCGGTGCTGGTGATCCCCGTCTGGAACGACCGCGTGCCTGCCCCGGCGGCGTCGGCGATCCGCGACGCAGTCGCCGAGCAGCTCCGCCCCCTGGTCCGGCGCCGCGAGGTGCAGGTCCTCGGCGAAGAAGAAGCGCTCGCCGCGGCCCGCGCCTGCGCCGACGCCCCATGCCTCGGCGCCATCATCGCCGGCGCGGGGGCGATCAGCGGGGTGATGATCCAGATGGAGCGCCGACGCTCGCGGGACCCGGTGAAGGTGACCCTCGGCGTGCTCGACCCGGTCAGCGGTGCGAGCCGCGGCGAGACGGTCGAAGGCGAGGTTCCGCGGGACCAGATCGCGACGCCGACGGAAGCCCTGGCCCCTCTGACCAGTCAGCTCGCGGCGCTGATGCCGGAGCCGCCGCGCAGCACCACGCTCCTCGTCGCCGTCAACGTGGACGGCGCGGTGGTGAGCGTCGACGAGCAGGAAGTCGGCGAGAGTCCGCTGGCTCCGGGCGCGATCAATCCCGGCGAGCACACGGTGACCGTCGGCCGCACCGGATACCTGGTGCAGAGCCAGCGCGTCGACATCGCCCGAGGCCAACATGTCCGACTGAACTTCGACCTCGCGCCGACGGCCGAGCAAGCAGCGGCAGAAGCCCTCGCCGGTGGCGCCCTCGGTGCGGACTCCGCAGCAGCCGGAGGAGCGAACGGAAGCGACACCGGCACGGGCGACGACGATGGAGGCATCCTCACCAAGTGGTGGTTGTGGGCTGGCGTCGGCGGTGTCGTCGTCCTCGCCGTACTCATCGGCGTCATCGCCGCCTCGTCGGGCGGCAACGGCCAACTGGAAGCGGTATCCGTACCGCCGATCATGCCATGAAGGGTCGACTCGCCATGAAGAACGCTTCAGTCGCCCCGAGCCTTCCAATGAGCCTACCAACGAGCCTGCCAATGAACCCGCTGATGACCCTGGGCATGAGTCTGGTGATGAGTTTGGTGATGGGCCTGGCCGGCCTCGGCTGCGGTGATCCCGCGCGCGCCCCATTCACCCTTCAGATCAACTCGGCCGATGTCGTCCAGACGGCGGTGGATCAAATCGAGATCGTGCTCCGGCCGTCGATCGCCGGACAGCGCTTCGCGCCCCAGGCGGATGCGACTCACTTCAGCGGAACCATCACGACACGGGTGACCGGGGCCGGCGAGTTCGCGGTCTTCGTCGAGCGGGCGTACATCGACGCCCACGCGACGCCCGGCGACCTGATGAGCGCTTTCATCCTCGACGTGCCGCTCTTGATGGCGACGGACGCCGGCCAAGATATCCCCGACGATCCGACCGTAGACGTGACCTTCCTCCGAGGCGGCGAACGCATCGCGGACGCTCGGCGTTTCGTCGTATGGCCCCTTCCGGAGGGGGGGGCGGTCTCGGTCCGCGTGCTCTGCGACCGCGACGGCGGCTTCGCCCGCCAGTGCTTGAACAACAACCCAATCGCAGATAGCGGCACGCCTCCGACCGACGGCGGCATGTGACGTGACCCCGTGACGCTCGCCGCTGCGCCCCTTCGGCCGGGGATATCGAGATGCGGTCTCGTCCCGGGGCTCGTGGTCCTCGTGCCCCTCTTGCCCCTCTTGCTCTTGGCCGCCTGCGGGTCCGCAAACACGCCAACGGTCACGCGGCGAATGAACGACGAGCCTGTCCGCGGCACCTTCGTCTCACCCTATTCCTACGAGCACTTCGTCCGGGGTGAGGTGGCCCGAGCGACCGGCGACCTCGAGACCGCCGCCCGGGAGTTCGCCATGGCGCGCTCGGGCCCCGAAGAGGACCCCTTGGTGATGTCCCGCCTCGGGGAAGTCCTCGAGGAGCTCGGGCGCTCCGAGGACGCCGATCGCATGCTCCGAGACGCCATGAACCGCTTCGAAGACTCGGAGGCCGTGTGGCTCGCGATGGGCCGGGTCGCCGAACGCCGCGGCGACGTGACTGCCGCGATCACCGCCTACGAGGGGGCGATTGTCCGAGCCCCGCGCTCGGAGACGGCGCCCCTCGCCCTCGCACGCTTGCTCGAAGGCGCAGGCGTTGCCGGGCGGGCCGAGGCGGTGCTCGAACGCTACGTGAGGCGGAGCGGCGGGACCGTCGGGGCGGCCCGGGCCCAGCTCGCCCTCGCGGTTCGCAGGTCCGACGCGGTCGGGGCCGTCGCGGCGATACGCGCGCTGCTGCAGATCGCCCCGGCTCGGCATGACGAAGTCGTCGCCGTTGGCCGGGCGACCCTCGATGCCGGGCGGCCGATGCTCGCGGCCCAAATCCTCGACGCCGCCCCCCTCGCGGACCCACCGCTGCGCCTGCGCGCCCTGGTCGCCGCCCATCGCCTCGAAGAAGCCGAAGCCCTGCTCCGGAGCCTCCGGGATGAGGACATCGGGGGCGCCCTCGTTCGAAGCGAAGTGCTCCTCGCCGTGGGTCAGTACGAGCAAGCCATGATGCTCGCCGACCTGGTGGACGAGGAAGCAGGAGACGCCGGCGACCCGGCGGCGAAGCACGTCGGCGCCAAGGCTCGCCTACGTCTCGGGCGCTACGCCGAAGCCGCCGAGCTCTTCGCAGCGGTCCCGGCGGCCGCCCGGGACCATGGAGCGGCGCGCTTGGGCCTCGCCGAAGCGCTGATCGCAGGCGGTGCCAGCGGAGCGGCCGCGGAGGTATTGGCGACTGAGGACCTCGACGACCCCCGGCTCCGGGAAGCCCTCGCTATGGTGCGCGCGGACCGAGGCGACGTCCGGGGGGCCACGGCCGTGAACGGAACGCGAGACGATGCCGAGGCCCGGGCGCTCACGGCCCGCATCGCCGACCGCGCGGGTCAGCGACAAGAGGCCATCGCGGCCTGGCGCCGGGTGCCCCCGGACGACCCAACCCTCGACCGAGCCACGCGCCTCCGGGCCCGGGCCGAACGCCTCGCCGCCCACGGCGATCGCGCACGAGCCATCGAGGCCTTCGAGGCTCTCCGCCGCCGCACCCCCGAGGACCGCGCCGCCGCCGCCCGACTGGCAGAGCTGCGCGGAAACGACCCCGGGTAGTTTTCGGGGCAGTTTCAGGGGAAGCAATGCCCAGGGGGGCGCGTAGACGGGCACGTAGACGAGACGTCGAGGCCGTGTGGCACGCAAGCGACGTTCACGAACTGCGCGGAGCGTCGACCATGAATGCCTATCCGAACGCAAATCAGCCCCCCCACGGCGCCCCGGCATCGCAGCCCGCGCCAGGGATCCCGGCAACTCAGGCCTCCCCCAGCTCGCCTCCGAGAAGCCGCGCGAAAAGCTCCAACGCCGCGTTGATATGGGTCGTAGCCGGTGTCGGCTGCCTCGGAATCATGGGCCTCGGTACCCTGATGGTCGGCCTCGGCGCCTACGCTTGGTACCAGTCGGCAGATGCGACCGAAGAAGAAGAGGCCCTGGCGCGCCTCTACGCCGAAGATGCGTACGACCCCTACGGTTACGGTGGCATCGAGCCCGGCGCTGGCTTCGGCGAGCCCCCGGTCAATCCCTTCGCCGCCCCGGCCGCCAATCCCCTAGGCGCCCCGACCGACGCGCCACGCTACGCCCCCATCGGAGACAGCCCAACCCAGGGCCCCGCCGACGCACTGGTGACGATCGTGGTCTTCGCCGACTACCAATGCCCGTTCTGCGGCCGGGTGCTCCCGACCCTCGCGCAGATCCGAGAAAACTACGGCGACGACGTTCGCATCGTCTACAAGAACAACCCCCTCCCCTTTCATCAGGAGGCGATGCCGGCGGCGGAGCTCGCCCTCGAGGCCCGGGCCCAGCGCGGTGACAGCGGCTTCTTCGAAGCCCACGAGGCTCTCTACGCCAGCCAACGAGGACTGGGCCGCGCCGACCTCGAACGCATCGCGACCGCCCTCGGCCTCGACGCCTCGCGTACGCGCCGCGCCCTCGACAGCCGGCGCCACCGGCCAACCATTCAGCGGGACATCGATCTCGCCACCCAGATCGGTGCCGCAGGTACCCCCAACTTCTTCATCAACGGCCACGTGGTCCGAGGCGCGCAGCCCTACGCCGAATTCTCCCGGGTCATCGAAGAACAGCGGACGATGGCGAACCTCCTCGTCGCCTCGGGCGTGCCTCGCGGGGACGTCTACGAGGCCTTGCTCGGCGCCGCACGACGTTGAGGGCGTCGTCATACGGCGGCGCGTGGATGACCTTCCCCGGCGTCCAGCAAGTGTGCGACCTCAAGCAATTGAGCCGTCATCTCGGGCCCCGGTCGTGCCTTCAACTCGTTCACCGGAGCACGAGAGCAAGCCGGTTGGCCCGGCGCCCGTTCTACGAAGTACCGCCCTGTGCTGCGACGCGATCAGTACAGCAGGGCTGTGGAGCGGGCCCTTTGCGCTAGACCTCGCCGGTCGCAACCTGGGTCGGATCTCTGGCGCTAGACCTCGCCGGTCGCAACCTGGGTCGGATCTCTTGGATCTCTGGACCTCGCCGGTCGCAACCTGGGTCGGATCTCTGGTCGGATCTCTTGATCTCTTCTTGATCTCTAATCTCTTGGTCGGATCTCTAACCTGGTCGGATCTCTAAATCCGCCGCGGCTTGTCACTCCGTCGGCACGCACAGGCCCCACGGGAGTCCGCCTCCAAAATCCGTGCACTCCGCACCCACGGGGCAGTCCGGCTCTGCGTCCGCGATATCGCAAAAGGCCCGGCAGGTATCCGTGGCGCACTGCAGGCCCGCGGCGCAGTCGTCGACGAAGTCACAGGTTTCTCCCTCCGCCGCCGTCCCGGCCACACCGCAACGCGTGCCACCTTCGGAGTCGCTGAAGTAGCACGCTTCCGGCGGAGTGCAGCGGCGCTGTGTGAGCGGGTCACATCCGCCTTCGAACGGACAGATGCCCGCACCCGTGGGGCTGCCCGAGGCATCGAGGAACTGGACGGAGCAGAGGCCGCCCACGGGGCAATGCGCGTCCATGCTGCCGCAGCACCTGGCTTGTCTTTTTGTGCACGTTGATACCAATATGTTCCATGGCTGGCCTCCACCTTGCGGCCTAAGACCGCGTTTGTTGTTGTGGGGGCATGTGCTCACCACGTTGGTGTTGGCCAACCGCTTCATCCCATCTATCGGCCCTCGTGGGCCTGACGTGCATAGCGATCGCAGTCTCCAGTCTGATCGCCTGTGGCGGTTCGGACACTCCACCGGCGGACGCGGGGGACAGCGCGTCCGTGCTCGACAGCAGTGCCGGTGACAGCGCCGACGATACGGCCGTCGGCCTCGATAGCGGCGGGGCCGATGGCAGGGCAGGCGACGCAGGCGCGACGGGTTGCCCTATCGGGCCCTGCGATCTCGTCGCGCAAACCGGCTGCGGCCCCGGGCAAGGCTGTTACCTCGCCTCCGAAGGGCCCCGCTGCGGCGCAGCAGGCATCGAGGTGTTCGGCGGCAGCTGCGCCAGCGACGCCGATTGCGGCGCTGGCCTCACCTGCGTCGGCAGCATCTGCGTCTCGTACTCTCATCTAGGCTTCGGCTGACGTCAGAGCGTCGCGCGGAGCCGCAGCACCTGGCCGCGGCCAGCCTCGAGAATCCACAGTGCATCGCCATCGCGAACCACGGCGCGGGGCTCGAGGAGGTCGCTGACGACCACCGTGAAGGTTCCATCGAGCTCGTAGGCGTAAACCTCGCCCGAGGTCCTGAGCGGTACGAAGAAGAAGTCTCCGAGCGGCCCGCCGTCGCCAAACGCAGCTGTCCCGGGATCGGCGAGACCGCTCGCCCATGGCGTCTGCGCCCAGGGTTCGACCGTGTCGACGCGGACGATCGAGCCATCGCTCGGGGCCGCGTCGCCAGGCGAGACGATGTACATCGCGCCCACAAAGGCGCCGCCGCGGGCGACGTGAGCCTTGAAGCCCGAGCCTTCGAACGGCAGCCCCGTCGTCAACGAGACGTTCGTCGCGTCCGATGCGTAACGGCTGTACTCGGTGCTGTTGACGTTCACGTACGCCGGGCTGACAAAGCCGGGGTCGCCGAGCGTCTGGTCGTAGTCGAAGACCAGGCCGTTGCAGTTGTTGAAGGAATCGAAGATGGCGAACGTGCCAGTGGAATCGACCGTAAACAGGCCGTCGCCGCCGCCGGACGAGGCGGAGCAGACGTAGAGAAAATCACCCCAGGGCGTCGCCGAATCGGAGAACTGCATCTGAGAGAAGCTCTGGTCCGGTCCGGAGCTCCCATCGCTCGTGGCGAACGTCGTGGCGGCGCCGCCTTCGAAGCGCACGACGATGGGTTCGATCCCCATGTCCGGATCGCCGCTCACACCGACGTAGGGGCCAACAGGGAAAGAGCTGCCGGGCATGGGAAACGCGATCTGCCGAGAGGGCCCGAGCAGGGACGCCTTCGTCGCGTCGTCGAGGGCGAGGGGCGCGTCGAGCACATAACCATCGGCCACGGTGTAGACCACTCCCTCCACCCCGGGCGTCGTCCCGGGCAGAGCGAGACACCCATCATCGGGGCTGCACCACTCGTCCATTCCGCACATTGCGTCGTCGGCTTCGTAGAGACACGCGTCGGCGAGGCAACGGGCTGAGGCGCAGGCGCTGGCTGAGGCGCAGTCGGAATCACCGTCGCATTCGGGTGCCGGGCAGAGATCCGGCGCCAGATCGCTGCACGTCTCATCCACGCACTCGCCCGCCCGGCAACTGAGCGCGTCGCCACACGCCACCTCTCTGCAGTCCCTCGACACGAGCACCGTGAGCGCGGTCGTCTCCCTGAGATCGATACGCACCGTCCTTTCGACCAGCGGGGGCCCGCCGACGTCGAACAAGGTGATGACCAGGGTGTGCCCGCCGAGGGCGAGATCCGCGAACTCGGCTACGCGCAAGCCATCGAGGTACGAAGCGTCCATGGCATCGACCTCTTCGATGCCGCCAGGCTCGAGGATGACGCGGATCCGGCTGAGCTCCTGAGGAGCCACGAGGTCGGTCCGCAAGTCGACCAGCAGCTCGAGTGGGTCATCGCCGCAGGCGCACACACAAATGGCGACGACGGCGAGCGCGAGATGGCGCAGCATAGGTCATCGTATCAGTGAATGGGCTCAGCTCGCGACGCCGCTTCACAGAAGTAAACATGAAGCCTATCGAGGTTCCATAACGCCCGTTAACGCCAGTTCTACGAAGTACCGCCCTGTGCTGCGACGCGATCAGTACAGCAGGGAGCGGGGC
>JAFDCW010000868.1 GCA_019312705.1 Deltaproteobacteria bacterium | reverse complement strand
CGCGGTGAAATAGGTCTCGGGAACCCAATCGTTCATGGTCGGGTCCCACTCGAAGATGCCGTCACCGTGGACCAGCTCGACCCGGCCGTCGGCGTCGACGTCGGCGAGGACCGGGACCACCCCCTGACTGTAAGGGCGATAGCCCTGAGACGAGCTGATGACGCAGCCGTCGCTGTCGTAGACGACGGCGCCGAGGATGAGCTCGGGGGTGCCGTCGTCGTCGAGGTCGTGAATCGAGGGGCCGGCCCATTCGTCGGGGCCGCCGGTATTGTCCGGCGTGCGCCCGCCGGCGCCGTCGCAGACCCCCGAGGTCCAGAGGCGCGCAAAGACGCCGGTCGCCGCGTTGAAGGAGAAAGCCTTGAGGCCACCGTCGTGGCCCTCGGCGATGATCTCGGCGCGCCCGTCTCCGTCGAGGTCGCCGGCAGCGACTCCAGCCGGGCTCATGACCGCGTCGGCCGCGTCCGGGAAGGTGTACTGCTGGGCGCAGGTCGCGCCGTCGATGACGCGGAGGACTCCCGGGTTTCGATAGGAGCCGGCGGTCGGGAAGCTCGCGAAGGCGATGGACGGGGCGAGGGTCGTGGGGTCGGCGTCGAGGTCGAGGTCGATGACGACCGGCGTCGCCATGACCTGGAACGAGGCGGGATGCGCATCTCCCGTCGGCGGCCCGGTCCAACGGCATTGCACCTCGGGTACGAGAGACTCGATATCGATCGAACGCTCACACGTATCGTCGTGATCGTATCCCGACGGTACGCCGTAGGGCACGCAGCGCCCATCTTCGCAATAGCTGTCGCCCCAGCAGTCGTCGTTCGTCGTGCACGGGCCGAGGTCCGAGACACAGGAATCGAAGCGACAGATCTCCCCGGCGCCGCAGCAGCTCGCCCCGCAGCTCACCTCGGCATCTGCGCAGCCCGGCGCGTCCATCGGGGGCTGCGTATCGAGCATCGCACCGTCCATCGCCCCGTCGAGGCCCCCGGAGTCGGCCCCGATGCACACGCCATCGAGGCAGGTCTCAGACGCCGCGCACTCCGCCGAGGTGGTGCACTCGGTCCCGGACGGATCGCTGCTGCAACTGCACCCCGCCGCGCCGACGAGGGCGAGGCTCAGGAGCAGGGTGGGCAAGATGGCTGAGTGAGGCCGATGGGACGTGGGGACCATGGCTCAGCCTAGTGCGTGATTCGAAAACCTGGAAGGATCCTGGCTCCCAGGGGCTCGAATCACGCGCCACGCATTCGGGCGTGAAGGGAGGCCGCCCCGGACGGGGCCGCCTCCCAGGCGGTTCCCACTCAGTCAGCCGGGAACGCGGTCCAGCCGGCGGTCCAGTCGGCCCCAGCGGGGTCGAGGGCACCGGCGTAGGCGGTTGCCTCGAAGAAGTCGCCGGTGGGCGGCGCGGCCCCCATGCCGATGACCGGCGAGCCTGCCATCGGCACGAAGTTCGGCCCATCGAGGTTCAGGGGATCCGTGAGCAGCGGGTCCATGCCGAGCACATTCGGGGAGTCCCAGTCGCCGGTGAACGTCGTCGTCATGTCCGGCGTCGCCGCGGTCGCGACGGCGGCGACTACGAGCCCGCCGAAGAGCAGGAGCGCCGTGACGACCGAAGCACTGAGCCGCTTCTGCGCCTCTTTGTCGGACCGGGTTTTGAAGTCAGCGAACACTGTGTGTGGGACAGCGCGCCGATGGGCTCGCCGATGAGTGCCTTCTAAGTGATGAAGGTGTCGGCGAGGTGTCGACGGCGTCGCTCGCTGGCGACGAAGGGGCGACATCGGTGTTTTCGCGGCTCTGACAATTCCGGCACCTCGGCGTCACGAGGGCGTCACGTGAGCAGCGCAGGGTGGTTGTTTCGATGCACCATCGGCATCAAATCATCATCGCCGACGAATCCGCCGACAACGGCGCAATCCTCGCGAAGTGCCTACGCCAGGAAGGCTTCGGGGTCGACGTGGCCACCGACAACGAGCGGCTCATGGCCTTGCTCGGCTGCCGCCCTTCTCTCGCTGTGATCGCGTCCGAGTTTTCAACCGTCGCGCCGTCGGCGGCGGAGCATCTGCGGCGGATCCGGTGCATCCCTCGCCTTCGCCGGCTGCCGGTCGTCATCATTGCGGAACGAGATGACCCAGCAGACCGCCTCGCCGCGTTCAAGGGCGGAGCCGACGCTTACCTGGTGAAGCCGGTGAGCACGCGCGAACTCGCATTGCGAGTGCGCGCAATCCTGCGCCGAGCCGACGCGGCGTAGGGCCGTCACACGAGGGCAACGTGGGGTTTGCGTCCGACGGCGCGGCGCCTCAGACTCGCGGCCCCATGGACATCATCGAGTTCCTGCTCTTCATCCCGCTGCTCATCTACGGAATCGCGCTTTCGCAGCTCCTGAGTCAGTGGAAGCGCATCTTCGACTTCGAGAACTTCTACGGGCCCTTCGTGGTCACCGTGATCGCCTTCACCGAAGTCGCGATCTCGAACATCTACCACTTCCTCGGGATCTTCACGGGCCGCGAAGACCATTCCTACGTGTCCTATCTGCTGGACCTCAGCGGGCCCTTTCTACTGCTCCTCGCCGTCAACTCCCTCGTGA
>JAFDCW010000867.1 GCA_019312705.1 Deltaproteobacteria bacterium | reverse complement strand
CTCGGGCCGCCTCCGCGGCGCCTTCTTGTTGGGGGCTACGGTCGCCGTGGCAGTTCCCCCGTGACGCGCCACTGGCGACGAACGCACTGATAGAGCTCCGAGCAGCCTTGGATGCATTGGGTCTCCCCGTCGACGCGGCACCGGGCACCGCTTTCGATAGGACGCGTGGGACAACCGTCAGCTCCCATGTCGTCCGTGCATGCCCACGTCGCCCCCCGATTGAGGGTTTGGGGTGAAGGCTGGGCGCCGCCGCAGTAGGGCGCGGGAGGACGACACGCGCACCAGCCGCCGTCGTACGGGCAGTCGAGGGCGGGTTGGTCCGGGTGCATACAGTGAACCTCCATGTCGGCGGCCTCCTCGCGGTTCGCCGGGCAAGCGTTCTGGGCGACGAAGGGCACGCAGAACCCCTTCTGGAAGCTCCACCCACATTCCCGGTTCACCTGAGCACACGGATCGCCCTGGCGGTAGCTGGGTTGCCCATGAGCCACACCCTGGAGTTGCACGGGGTGCACGCCTTCACAGACGTCGTTCGCCACACGGCAAACTCGGTCGAAGACGCAGCCGGGGTTCTCGCCGCAAATCCTTGGCGCCAGGCCCGAGCATGCATTGGTGGCCGTATCGCCCGACGCCGTATCGCCTTCGCCGGTCGTCTCGTCTTCCTCGGGGTCGACCTGCCGCCTGCCGTTTTGCGGTCCGGAAGCCGTCGTGGTTCCGCATGCCAGAGAAAACGTGAGCGCACCGAAGAGCACACCGCCCATCAACCAGGGTCGCGCATTGCATGCGTGGGGTCGCCTCATGCGCCGTAGCCTATTCGCTGACCCCGGCCGAGGGAACAGACCGCTCGCCCATACTTGGTGACTTCTGATAAAAGTATGTTGGGGCGTGCAGGTGGTTCCACACGGGGGCTCCGAACGCTCGAGTTCACCGAGGGTACGTGGAGAAACTGAGCTGGCGAGAAGGCACGCTCCGAAAAGCCCAGCGGGCGGTTCTTCTGCTGGGTATCGGCGTTGCTGCTCTCACCGTCGCCATCGTGCTCTCCCACGACGCCGCCGGGCTGATCTCCGTGACGTACGTGTGCATGATGGCGGCCTTCGCCGGAATCGGCGTGCTCGAAGTCGTCGCGCCACCGTACCCGATCCGAGCGAAGGTCTTCGTCGCCCTCTTGGTCGTGATGGGGTGGTTCTCCGTGCTCACCTTCGGCCTCGCCCCGGGGCCCCTCGTCGTGGCGTGCATTTCCACCGTCGCCGCCGGCGTCTTCATCGGGCCGGTCGCCCTCGCCGCGACGCTCACCGTCAACGCCCTCGGCATCCTCGTCGCCGGGGCCCTCCTGACGGCCGACATGGTCTCTCCCGTTGCGCTCTATCAGACCCATACGTTGAAGGATTGGGCTCAGGGCTCCTTCGAGTTCTTCCTCACGGCCGGCAGCTTGGCGGTTCTCATCCATCTCATCACCCTCGAGATCGCGCGGCAGGAGGCCTCCCTCGCCCAGGTCCGCCGCCTCGAGGCTCTCGGCAGGCTGGCCGGTGGTGTAGCCCACGACTTCAACAATACCCTCCAGGTGATCTTTGCGTGGACCGAGATGCTCGGCGAACACGACGACGCGGAGGTCGTCATGGGCGCGAAGGAGATCCAGTTCGCCGCGGACCGCGCGAGCCAGCTCACGGCGCAGTTGCTTGCCTTTGGCAAACGAAGCGTGTGGGCGCCAGCGGACATCGACCTCGCGTCCCACGTCCGTCGCTGGGTCGGCTCGATGAGCCGACTCCTGCCAGAAGATGTGCAACTCGCGACGGACCTTACGGGTAGCCCCGTGATCCAATGCGATCCCGGTCAGCTCGACCAGATTCTGATGAACCTCGTCATCAACGCCCGCGACGCGATGGACGGTCCGGGGCGCGTGACGATCACCGTCGAAGAGGTTCGGGCGTCCCTGCTGCCGGGTAGTCCCTTCGAGACGGAAAGCGCCGCCCGCCTCAGTGTCCGTGACGACGGCAAGGGCATCCCGCCGGATGTCGTGGGGCAGGTTTTCGAACCGTTCTTCACGACCAAGGGGCGCGGCGGGACCGGCCTGGGCTTGTCGATCGTGCACAGCGCGACGCGAATGGCCAAGGGGACCGTGGCCGTCGAATCGGATGCCGAGTCCACGACGTTCACTCTGTGTTTCCCCGCGGTCGGCGCGGCTAGCTCCGAAGAAGCAGCTGAGGTCGAAAACCCCGGCGCTCTCCGGGGGGTGGTCTTGTTGGCGGAGGACGAGGCGGCGATCCGCCAGACCCTCGTGGTTAGCTTGAAGAAGGCGGGCTTGACCGTATTGCAGGCGGAGGACGGCGCGGCCGCGCTGCAGCTCATCGAGAGCCGTGACGGACCCATCGATGTTCTCGTGACCGACGCAGTAATGCCGGGGCCGCCCACCAAGACGGTCATCGAGACGTTCAGGAAGCGCCACCCCGCGGCCCGGGTGCTGGTGTGCTCGGGGCACGTTGAAGACGAACTGGAGAGTCGCGACCTGAGGGGTTCGGACCTCGAGTTCCTGGCGAAGCCGTTTGCGCCGGCGAAGCTGCTGGGAGTGCTGGCGAG
>JAFDCW010000166.1 GCA_019312705.1 Deltaproteobacteria bacterium | reverse complement strand
CGCAGGGCTATCATCCCAAACCCCAAATGACCTTCGGACCGTCGCTGCGCCTTGGGTTCTCGAGCCTCGACGAATACATCGACCTGAAGCTGCGCGCCGATCTCCTCGACGGCGAAATCGATCCCGTAGCCCTCCTCGAGGGCCTCAACGCTGTGGGCGTCGAAGGCCTACGGTTTCTCGAGGCGACGGTCCTGGGGCCCCAGGACCCGTCGCTTTCAAGACTGGTCGACGAGATCGAATACGTTGCGGGCCTCCCCCGTGCCGCCCTCGAGCGCCTCGGCACGAAGGACCGAGAGGCCGTCGCCGCGCTCTTCGCCGAAAGGCACGCCTCCTCCGACCTCGTCGTCCAGCGCAAGGTGAAGCTCCGGGGCAAGACGATCGACGTGGGCAAGTTCCTCGTCGACTTCGCGGTTGGAGAAGGGGCCGAAGCGCTCTCGGCGGCGGGCATCGTGGGAGATTTGCTGCCGGTGCGCATGCGCATTCTCAGCGGTCCCGCCGGCACTGCCCGGGGCACCGAAGTGCTCGAGGTCCTCGGGGGCGTCGCCGACCTCCCGGCGCGCTTCGTGCGCACGAAGCTCACCTGCCGGGCAAACGGAGAGCGCCTCCGGCCCCACGACATCGAAGGTGTGCGACTGGCCCGCCGGCAAGCGCGGGCGACGGAGGCAGCCGAATGAGCGATCGCCTCGACCTGCTCAAGAGCCTCGTCAAGAGCGCCGCGGACCGCGCCCAGAACCGCACCCTGAACATCGGCCCGGTGGCGGCCCTTCGGCGCTTCGTAAAAGAGGCCGCGCGGCGCCGCACGGTGATCCACGACCGGGCTTTGTCCTCTGCGGTGGCGCGTATCCCGGGTGTCACGGCGGCGAGCGTCGCGACCCGGGGAGGCGCGGTGCGCGTCGACGCGAGCTTCGATGACGGCGGCCATGTCGCCCTCGGTCTCGTGCCCGCTGGGTCGACCTTCGCTCCCCGCGGAGCCAAGGAGCTTAGGCTACGGGTCGTACCGCCCGAGGCCGCGAGCCAGCGCCACGCGTCCGATGTGGCGGGCGCGATCGCCGGAGAGGTCGCTCGGGTCATCTGGGCGATGTTGCTGCGCGACGAATCGGACCTCGCCGGAGCCATCGTCGACCGCGATGGAGACCTCTACCGCATCGACCTGCGCACCATCCCCGCCGTGCGGGCCCAGGCCAGCCACGGCACCATGGCGATGTTGATCGAAGCCCTCGAGCCCGGACACATCGAGGCCCGCGACGGCGCCCTCGAAGTCCAAATCAAGCTGCCCTCCTTCGGGCGTTGAACTCCTGCGGACGGTGAACTCCTACCCCGAGCCCAATTTTCGGGTGATGGTATTGCGGCCGACCCCGAGGCGCCGGGCGGCTTCCGTCCGGTTACCATCGCATGCATCGACGGTCGCTTGCATGTAGCGGCGGTTCGCTTCTTCGAGGGTCAGGTTGGCCGGCAGCACGACGCCTCCCGGGGGCGCGCCAGCGCCTAGGGCCGGCCCCGAGGGAGACCCCGGAGGCACCTGAACCACGTGATCACCGCGGAGCACGCCGTCTCTCGAGAGCACGACCGCGCTCTCGACCCAGTGCTCGAGTTCGCGCACGTTCCCGGGCCAGTGGTGTGCCCGAAGGATGCCCAGCGCGTCGTCCGCGAAACGGGGCCGCGGGGCGTCGTAGCGACGCGCGTACAGATCGGCGAAGTGGCGCGCGAGGGTCTCGATCTCGTCAGGCCCCCGGTCCCGGAGCGGTGGAACTTCGATCTCCACGACCTTGATCCGATAGTAGAGGTCCTGTCGAAAGCGGCCCGCCTTCACCTCCCCCTCGAGGTCCCGGTGGGTAGCGCACACCACGCGCACGTTCGCGCTCAAGGTCTCGCGCCCGCCGACACGACTGAACTCCCGCTCTTGCAGAAAACGAAGGAGCTTGCCCTGCATCTCGAGGGGCAGGTCTCCGATTTCGTCGAGGAAGAGGGTTCCCCCCTCGGCGATTTCCACGCGTCCCTTCACCCGCCGATCGGCCCCAGTGAAGGCGCCGCGCTCGTGGCCAAAGAGTTCGGATTCGACCAACTGCCGCGGAAGCGTGGTGCAATCGACAGTGACGAAGGGGCCGGCCTGGCGCCTCGAGTTCACGTGAACGGCGCGCGCAAGCAGGCTCTTCCCGGTACCCGTCTCACCACGAAGGAGCACGGCGGCGTCGGCCCGGGCGGCGAGCCCGATGTGCTCGTACACCACGTCCATCGCGGGACTTCGACCGACGATGCGATTGAAGGGGCCGCGCATGACGACCCCTATTCCGGATTCGTCGTCGGCGCGCAGCGTGGTCATCGACAGAGCACGGCCGAACTGGATCGCGAGGGCTTCGAGGTATCGCTGGTCCTCTTCGTCGAAGCAGCCACCCCGCCGATTCAACACTTGGACGACGCCGCGTACCGGTCCATCCCCGACGTCACGGATGGGCACGGCAAGCATGGATCGCGTCACATAGCCCGTCGCTTCGTCCGCGGCGTGATCGAAGCGCTCGTCCCGAGTCACATCGTCCAGGCGCACCGTCTCCCCGTGTTCGGCCACCCAGCCCGCGATGCCCGTGCCCAAGGCGAGACGCAGAGAGGACACCTCCGGGAGCACGGCCACCCGGGTCGCGAGGTCTCCACGCTCGGCGTCGACGAGCCAGATCGTCGCCCGGTCCGCCCGAAGCGCATCGGCCATGCGCGTGCATGCGGCGCCGAGCAGAGCGTCGAGGTCCACCTCCCGGGTGAGCAGGCTGGCGAGGTCGACGAGCAGGCTGAGACGGGTCATGGGGAGTGGACTCGTGAGAGGATCCGGACGATCGACAGGATCGACAGGATCGACAGAATAGCGAAGTCCACGAGGAAGAGGCGCAATCGAATTGCCCGACCGTGACTTCCCCTCCGGCTCTGCAGTCGCTCCGGCCATCGAGTCCTCCGTCAAGCGGCGCGGGACTCCCGAATCCCGGGCAACGTCAAGGTGAGCCCCTCCCGCGCCGCGACCGTGTCCCGAAAGCGCGCCTGGGCGATGCCCTCGATTGCGGCGACGCCCTCGTCGGTGCGCTGGGGGTCGTGATGAAAGAGCACCAGTTCCGAGACGCCGGCCCGTTCGGCCAGCTGGGTGGCGGCCTCCCAAGTGGAGTGACCCCAGCCGACCTTGGACCGCCCCGCGGCGCCGGCATACTCCTCCGGCGTGTACTGGGCGTCGTAGATCAAGACGTCGGCGCCGCGGGCCAGCGCGAGGAGGGCCGGGTCGATGCAGCTGTAGTGCTCCGTATCGGTCGCGTAGACCACGGCGCGCCCCTCATGCTCGATGCGATAGGCGAGCACGCCTCCGGGATGATTGCCCGCGGCGCAACGCACCACCGCGCCCCCGACGTGCATCGCTTGGCCCGGCACGACGTGGTGAAACCCGACGTCGGCGGCGAGCTCTCCGAAGCGTACCGGGAACACCGGCGCGCGCATCTGCTGTTCGAGAGCGTCGCCGACGCCCATCTCCGCCGTGCGCCGGCCGACGACGGCGATACGATTGCCCGGGACGTAGGCGGGCAAGAAGAAGGGCAGCCCCTGGATGTGGTCCCAGTGAAGGTGGGAGAGCAAGAGGGTCGCCTCCCCCGGTCCCTCGGCGACCATCGCCTGGCCGAGGCCCCGCATACCGGTCCCGGCGTCACAAATGAGCCGGGTCTCGCCCGCCATGATCTCTACGCAGCTCGTATTGCCGCCCACCCCCGCGGTCTCGGCCCCCGGCGACGCAATACTCCCGCGAACTCCCCAGAATCGAACCTTCGTGCTCATGCGTTCCTCCATTTCGAGGAACTACAGAGCGAAGATCATGCCTCCGTCTGCGCAGCTGAAATCATGAGGAAATCCCCTACACCCGCCACACACCGCACCATTCCGGTGCACCATCCCGGTGCACTGCGCGGGGCGGGGACGGCGGGGACGGTATTAACGCTTTAACTTTCGCGAAGGCGAAAGTTAAGAAGTTAATACCGTCCCCAAATAGCCGCCCTCGTCGAGCCAAGTGACCACCGCGTCGGCGCATTCGTCGAGGCTGGCTTCGTGGGTATCGACGGTCAGCGCTGGGGCCTCGGGCGCTTCGTAGGGGGCGCTGATGCCGGTGAAGTGTTTGATCTCGCCGGCCCGGGCCCGAGCGTAGAGGCCCTTCGGGTCTCGAGCCTCGCAAACCTCGAGGGGAGCGGTCACATGGATCTCGACGAACTCTCCTTCGCCGAGGAGGTCCCGAACCTTCGCGCGGTCCGCACGATAGGGAGAGATGAACGCTGCGATGGTGAGCAGCCCGGCATCCGTGAAGAGCTTCGCCACCTCGCCGACGCGCCGAATATTCTCGCGCCGGTCTTCTTCGGTGAACCCCAGGTCGCCATTGAGACCATGGCGAACGTTGTCCCCGTCGAGCACGTAGGGCATGCGGCCCCGGGCGACGAGCAGTGCCTCGACGCGCCGCGCGACGGTGCTCTTGCCGGAGCCCGAGAGCCCGGTGAACCAGAGGGTGGCGCCCCGCTGCCCCAGGAGCCGCGCGCGGTCCCCGCGGGTAACCTCCCCTCCATGCCAGGTAACGTTCGTCGACGTGGGCCGTGTCATCGGGCGGACCATACGCCGGAGACCCCCCGGTGAAAAGGACCAGGCCGCCTGCCGTTGACGTCCGGGGACCGGTGCCTCAGGTTCCGACAGATGAGTTGGGAAAATGCGTGGCAGGAGGGTCGGACGGGCTGGGATGCGGGCGCCTCCCCGCCGAGCCTGGTCGAACTCGTCCGCGGACGCACCCTCCCCGGCGGCCTCGCCGTGGTACCGGGGTGCGGGGCCGGCTACGACGTATTGACCCTCGCGACTGACGGTCGACGCGTCGTTGGCATCGACGTCGCCCCGTCAGCCGAGAAACGTTTCGACTCCCTCCGCGACGAAGCGGGCGTCGATCCTGCTGCGGCGCGAATTCACATAGGGGACTTCTTCTCCTTCGACCCGGGGGAAGAGGCGCACCTCTTTTGGGACTACACGTTCTTCTGCGCGATCCCGCCCGACATGCGCCCCGCGTGGGGGGCCCGGGTCGATGCGCTCCTGGCCGACGACGGCGAGCTCGTCACCCTCGTCTTCCCGACCGTCGACTTCGGTCGACCCGACGGCCCGCCCTACAAGGTCGACATCGACCTCTACCGAGCGGCCCTCGGCGACCGCTTCGAGCCAAGCCACATCGACGAATCCCCGCCGAGCCACGAAGGCCGCGCCGGCAAGGAGTTCCTCGTGCGTTGGAAGCGCGCCTGAAGGCGCCTTCACCGAAGGTAGCGGTCGACGGCTGCGTCGTGTTCTTCGAGGGTTGCACTGAAGTAGTGCCGCCCGCCGCCGCGAGCCACGAAGTAGAGGTACTCATGTTCCTCCGCTGCGAGCACACCGCGGATGGATGAGATGCCCGGATTGGCGATCGGCCCCGGAGGCAACCCCTCGATGCGGTAGGTATTGTAGGGGTTCGACCGGTCGCGCAGCATCGCCCGACTCGGCGCGCCCCCTTCGTAGGCACGGCACGGCTCCGAGCGATCGGGGTCTACGCGGCATCCGTAGCTCACCGTCGGGTCCGCCTGGAGGCGTTGGGGCCGAAAGGTCTCGGACCGCAGGCGATTCAAGAACACTCCGGCGATGCGCGGCCGTTCGTCGGACACCGCCGCTTCCTTCTCGACGATCGAGGCCATGGTCAGCACCTCCGGAAGACCAAACGCGAGTTGGCCACGCAGCAGACCGAGCCCCCCATCGTGCTCGGCCAGGACAGGTCGGACACGGCGCCAGAAGTTCTCGACCATGCGCGAGACGACGTCCCGGGGATCCTGGTCGGTCGTCAGCTCGTAGGTATCGGGAAAGAGATAGCCCTCGGCGGACGGCCCCTCGACTTCGAGCTCTGCGAGCAGCGCCGAGTCTTCCGTGGCCCGGATGAACTCATCCTCGCCGCACACGTGGTAGTCGGCGAGGCGCGCGGCGACATCGTAGCGGGTGAAGCCCTCGGGAAAGAGGATGCGCATGCGGCCCTCTCCGAGCGTGGCAGCGACGCTCGCCGCAACCTGCCGCGGGGTCATGCCGTCATCGAGCTGGACCCGCCCGCGTCGAAGGACTTCGGCCCCCCCGAGGAGCCGGAGGTAGACGAGGAAGAGATTCGGATCTTCGACGATGCCCTCGCCGGCGAGGCGCTCGGCGAGGCGCTCTGCATCCCCGACCTCGGAGAGTACGAGTTCTACGTTCCGCCCCGCCCTCGGCCCGGGTACGTCCGGATAGACAAGAAGCAGCCAGACGAGGCCGGAGATGACGGCCACGATGACCCCGAGGGCGAGAACCGTGAGCCTCCGGGTCACGGCTCCCCATCTTCGGGCAAGGGCGGGACGGAAGAGACGGAAGAGACGGAAGAGACGGCGGAGCCGTGCTCGCGACCGCGACGCCCGTCGAGGTAGCCTTGGAGCAGTACCGCCGCGGCCGCCTGGTCCACGACCTTGCGCCGCTTCTTGCCCTTGACGCCCGCCGCGCCGAGGGCGTGCTCGGCAACCACGGTAGTGAAACGTTCATCGACGTACTCGACGGGAACCTCGGCCCGCTCGGCAATGGCGTCGCCGAGCTGCCGAGCGCGCCGCGCCTCGGGCCCCTCGGTGCCGTCGAGACGAAGCGGCAAGCCGACGAGCAAGAGGCCCGCCTCGGCCTTACGGATGGCCTCCGCCGTTTCTGCGACGGCCTGCTCACGGCTGGTCCGATGTACCGTCCCGTGCGGTGTCGCGAGGCTCTGGCCCTCGTCCGAGAGGGCTAGGCCGATACGCCGGGTCCCTGGGTCCATCGCCATGATGCGCACTTAGCTTTAGTACCACGGGCGACAAGCGGTACCTTCCGAACGTCGTGGGCGGATATTCCCCGGCCTATCGCCCCGTGTTATTCCAAAGGCATGCGACTCCTAGCGGGGGATATCGGAGGCACGAAGGCGCTGCTCGCGGTCTACGAGGGCGAGGCCGGCGCCCTCACCGAGGTTCAAAAGGAACGAATCCCGAGCAACGACCACGAGTCCGCCGAGGCACTCGTTGCCGCCTTTATCGAGCGGGGGACCTCGAAGGGCCCCATCGACAACGCATGCTTCGCGGTAGCCGGCCCAGTCGCCGATGATCGCTGCCAAGCGACCAACCTGCCCTGGCTCATCGACGCACGCGCGCTCGAGAAACACCTCGGCATCCCTGCCGTCACCCTGCTCAACGACTTCGCCGCCATCGCCCACGGCGTAGTGCATCTCGAGGCCGACCAGCGCGTCGTCCTCGCGGACCTCCCCGTCGACCCGACCGGCCCCATCGCCATCCTCGGCGCCGGGACGGGACTCGGTGAAGCCATCCTCGTCCCGACCCCCGACGGGCCCCGAGTCCTGGCGAGCGAAGGGGGGCACGCAGACTTCGGGCCCCGGGACGAGCTCGAAGTCAGCCTCCTGCGATTCCTCCTCGAGCGCCACGACCGGGTCTCGGTCGAACGCGTGGTCTCGGGCCTCGCCCTCACGTTGATTTACGAGTTTGTCGTCACCCGCCACCTCGCCCCCGAGGACTCGGCCGTACGCCACCGGATGAAGGTAGAAGACCCCGGCAAGGTCATCGGATCCCTCGCCCTCGAAGCCCAGAGTCCAGACGGGGGCCAGGCCGGCGATGCCGCGTGCGTGCGCACCATGGAGATCTTCGTTTCTCTCTACGGCTCGGAAGCGGGCAACCTCGCCCTCAAGGTCGTGCCGACCGGAGGCCTCTACGTCGCCGGCGGCATCGCAACGAAGATCGTTCCTCTGCTCGAAGACGGGCGCTTCATGACCGCGTTCCGGAGCAAGGACCGCATGGCGAAGCTCCTCGAGACGATTCGGGTGACGGTGGTTACCGAGCCCGAGGTCGGCCTCCTCGGGGCCG
>JAFDCW010000165.1 GCA_019312705.1 Deltaproteobacteria bacterium | reverse complement strand
GACCCGTGGTTTTCGTCGGCGAACGGTGGGCGCCGTCGACTGCAATGGTCTTGCTCTCGGCGGGGATCAATTGCCCGGCGCTCTCGAGGAGGGGTCGGTACTCACGCCACCAGGCCCCCGCCCGGGCGTCGTCCCACGCCTCGACTGCGCACGCCTCGACCCGACGCCGGAGCTCGACGGCGCTCTGGGGGCGGCGCTCCGGGTCCTTGGCCAGGCAAGCGAGGACCACTTCTGCGAGGTCGGCGGGCACCGCAACCCCGCGTGCTGAGAGCGGCTCGGGCTGCTCGTGCAGGTGCTGGCCGCAGATCTCCACCACCGACTTGCCATCAAAGACTTCGGTGCCGGCGAGCAAGAAGTACGCGACCGCCCCGAGCGCATAGATGTCGGTCCGGGCGTCGACCGAGTCCGAGGCGCGGATCGCCTCCGGCGCCAGGTATTGGGGGGTGCCGGTGATGGTATTGGTACCGGTCAGCGCGACGTCTTCGTCGACTTCGAGCTCTTTGACCAAGCCGAAGTCGAGGACCTTGACCACGTCGAGCTGCCCCCCCTGCTCGCACAGCATGATGTTGGCCGGCTTGATGTCACGGTGGATGAGACCGGTGGCGTGAGCCTCGGCGAGGGCGCCGCATACCATCCCCATGATCCGTGCGACACGACCCGCGGGCTGGGCGCCGTCGACCTCGACGATACGCTGGAGGGTCGCCCCGTCGAGGAGCTCCATCGCGTAGTAGAAGATGTCGTCGTTCGTTCGCCCGTAGTCGTAGATGGTGATCGTATTGGGGTGGGTCAGGCGCGCCGTCAGCTGAACCTCACGCTCGAAACGATGCAGGTTGGTTTCGCCGGCCCGGTCGGCCCGGATGAGCTTGATCGCCGACGGCCGCCGCATCATCCCGTGGCGAGCCCGATAAACCTCTCCCATGCCCCCTTCGCCGAGCTTCTGCTCGACGACGTACTGGCCGAGATGACGGGCCTCGCGGACCTCGGCACGGAGGCCGTAGATGACCCACGAGATGACGGTGCAGGTGATGATGGCGAATCCCCACATGACCAGGCTGGTTATCGGAAGCCAGGGATAGGCGGCCGAGTCGAGGGCCCGCCAGGCGAGCCCCCCGTCCGGGGTGGGCACCACGACGGTGGACACGATCAAGACCGGGACACCCAATATGGCGGTGAGGATCCCCGTGCGCCGCGGGAGAGATGGGATGAGGGCGGCGCGGATAGCGACCAACATGGTGATCCCGCCGAGAAGCATCATCGACACGAAGCCGTCCGCCATGGCGACGCTCTCAGAGCTCACGAGGGAGTAGTCGCGGATAAACTGGCCCAGGAGGTAACGCCCTATGAAGGCACCCAAGCACATATTTAGGAGCAGACCGCCGGACTCCATGGCCCGGCTGAATCGGATGGATCGCGCCCCACGCCGGCAGAGCCACCAGAAGAGCCCTGCCTGGACCGTGCCCACGATGTTGAGCAGGTGGTCCACCCCGGGCTCGACGATCACTCCGGCGACGCCCAGGCCAACGCTCAGCAGGCTGATGAAGAAGAACACCTTCCAGAAGAGCGCGACGCGGCTCTGGAGAAAGGCCCTCGCCTCCTCACTGTTCTCGCTGGAGGCTGTTCGCACCTGGCGCGGCATCGCGGGAGTATCGCATGTCCTGGCAAGCTTCCCCGCTTCTCGAGGCAGCGTTGCCGTCGATCAAGCGGCGTATTTCATGCGATAAGAGCGACTCGCAAGAGCCCCCTGCCCGGCGCCTTCACGGAGAGAGACACGATGCTCGGTTACAAATTCCTCGGAAAGAGCGGCCTCCGCGTATCGGAGATCTGCCTAGGCACGATGAGCTTTGGCACGCGCTGGGGCTTTGGCGCGGACGAAAAGACGAGCCACCAGGTCCTCGACGCCTACCGCGAAGCCGGCGGGAACTTCCTGGACACGGCGAACAAATACCACGGCGGAGAGACCGAAGAGTTTGTCGGCCGATGGCTTACGGGCAAGCGCGACAGCAACGTCGTCGCCACCAAGTACACCCTGGCGATGGACCACGACGACCCGAACTCGGGCGGCAACCAGCGTAAGAACCTCATGCTCTCGGTCGAGGAGAGCCTGAAGCGCCTACAGACCGACTACATCGATGTGCTTTGGGTGCATGCCTGGGACGGCGTGACTCCCTTCGAAGAGGTGATGCGCGGCCTCGACGACGTGGTGCGTTCCGGCAAGGTGCTCTACGTCGGCATCAGCGACGCGCCCGCCTGGGTCGTATCGGCGTCGAACGTGCTCGCCGAGATGCGAGGATGGACGCAGTTCGTCGGGCTGCAAATCGAGTACAGCCTGCTCGAGCGCACGCCCGAGCGCGATCTGCTTCCGATGGCCGAGCACTTCGGCCTCAGCGTGCTCGGATGGGCCCCCCTCGGCGCCGGCGTTCTGACAGGAAAGTACTCGCGGACCAACGTGGACAACGACAGCGCGCGGGCACGGGGCATCGAGGCCCGGGGCCGAACCTCGGAGGCCTCCCTTTCGGTGGCCCGGGAGGTCGACCGCGTCGCCGACGAGCTCGGCGTGAGCTCCGCCCAGGTCGCCACGGCCTGGGTCATGGCCCAGGACCAGCGCAACATCCCCATCGTCGGCGCCCGGAAGGTTTCCCAAGTGGTGGATACCCTCGGCGCCGTCGAGGTGGCGCTGACCGACGTCCAGGTCTCGGCGCTCAACGAGGTGAGCGCCATCGAGCTCGGATTCCCCCACGACTTCCTCGGCGAAGAAGGAGTGCAAGGGCTGCTCTTTGGCGAGAATACCCGCCAGCGCGTGCGCAAGCGCCCCGCGCGTCGCTGACGAACGTCACTCTTGGGGGCCGCAGGCGCAGCCCGTTCGTGGGGACATTTCGACGGGTCGGCCACGAGCGTCCACTTCGATCGCGCAGCACTGCTCGAAGACATCGAGCAGTTGCTTGCGACCGGATGAAGGCCCTGAGCCCGCCCCGAAACTCCTGCCACAACGATTGAGGGGTGACCGCTACTCGGCGGCCGTCGGCGTGTTCGTGCCCTGCTCCATGACCTGCCGCGCGAAAGCGCCGACGCCCATGGCGCGGTGGCAGGTGGAACAGGTCGCGATGAAGCGACCGTAGAGGTTGGCGCGGGTGTCCCAATCCTCGGCGTCCTCGGCCTCTTGGCCGAGCTCCTGGATGTGGGTGATGAGGGACGTGACGGTCTCGGGCTCGAGCACGCCGTGGGGAAGCTCTTCGGGGCTGAGGTTCACCTCCTCGAGGATGCCGGCGCCGCGCTGGAAGAGCGCGTCGTCCTGGGTGATGAGACCCTCCCACATGCGGTCCGCGGCCCACGCGTGGCGGTGCATCTGTGCGGGCAACGACTCGCCCTCGGGCATCGGCGGGGCCGTGAAGCTCGGTCCGTTCTCGACGGCCGCGTGGCATTCGCCGCACTGCTGGGCCGTCTGGGCGAAAGCGATGGACGCTTCGGTCAGCGTCGACGCATCACCGAACGTTCCGGCATTCGCGCGCATCTGCGTGAGGAAACCCTGGACGATGTCCGGCAAGGACTCACCGCCGGGGTTGTTGTCCGCGAGCCACGTCATCGCCGTACGGGCGCCATCGAGATCATCGCCGATGAGGGCCTGGCGAGCCTCGTTCGCCTTGATGAAGTGCTCGGCCATCAGGCGCTGGGTCTCGGCGTTGCTCGGGGCGAGGGGCGTCTCGGGGCCCTCGATCCCGTCCGTCGGGGTCTCCACAACGGCGTCGTCGGGCTCGTCGTCGCAGCCGGTGACGAGGGAGAGAGACAGGGGGAGGGAGAGAGACAGCAGAAGTGCGAAGGATGTGCGCATGACCGCCCGGATATCGCACCTCCTCGCGGAATTGCAACGGCTCAGGGGCTCGAAACGGTGTTCGGACCGCGGGCGGGGCCCGGGAAGGTCGGAAATGGCCAAAATCCCTGGAATCAGCCTCGGAGCACGGCGCCCGCGGCGTCTCGAACCTCGGGGTCGGAAAGGCGAAAAACGGCGCGGTCGAGCTGGTAGTGCAGGAACGCGGTCACGAAGCCCAAAGCCACCAGCGCCGGGACGAGGGGAGAGGTCCGGAGAGCATCGGCGATCCACGGAAAGAGCCGCTGGCTGTAGCGGGCCCCGGCGTCCACCGCCTCGACCTCCATGACCGGGAGCAAAGCGATCGAGATGAACATCAAGAACCCGAGCACCCGCCAGGGACGGGAGTTCACCCGATGCCAGAAGCGATACCAGAGCGAAGGCCCCGGGTCGGGATTGCCCTGGGCCACGACGACGGCGAGCCCCATCGCGGCGGTCCAGTGCTGGACGGTCCACAGGACGACGAAGACGAAGGGATGGACCCAGAACGCCGTGAGCACGACGGCGGAGATGCTCAGCAGGTAGAGCATGCGCGGCAGCGACGCCCGCCCCGTCCGCAGCTCCATGGCCCCTAGGACCACCGTCCCGAGGACTACGATGGAAGTACCGACGACCTTGAACGTGTCCCAGGCGGCGTCCAAGTCGTCGGAGGACGCCCAGGTGTAGAGCCACACGCTCTGGAAGGACTCGGTGCCGATCAACGAATCGACGACGATGACCAACGCTCCACCCACGACGAGGGCGAAGGCCCGGTCGACGAGCTTCGCAGCCCGAGTCCGGGGTTGCCCAGCGCGCACCCGGTAGAGCGAGAGTACGCCGTAGTGCTGGGCCGCGAAGTGATAGGCAATCAGAAGAAAGTCGATGATGACCAAGGCCATCAAGCGGTCCGCCCGAGGCCACGGCCATACGCCCTCGGGCACCAGGAAGGCGAAGACCGCCAGACAGATGCCGAGGGGTACCCAGACGAAGCGGGTCCGCTGAGTCGTCAGCAGCGGCCGGTAGGCCGTCGTGCAATAGGCCATGTAGGCCGAACTCACTCGATGACCGACCCAGAAGAGCGCGGAGAGGACGAGGTAGATATTGTCCATCAACCCCGATTCGGGATTGCCCTCGGTCTCGCCGAGGTAGAGCGCGACGGGAGCGAGCCACAATCCGGAGAGCATGAAGAAGCCGTCGAAGACCGGACCTCGGATCCACGCAGAACGCGCCATGAGGTGAATCCTAAGCGCTAACGTGGACGATCGGCGAGCACCAGTGGCGGGCCCCGGCGGACGATGACAGGATCTCCGTGTGGCCCAGCTGCTCGCGACCCCCCATGCCGCCCCACCGCTCGCCAGGAAACGATGAGCCGGCACCCTTGTCCAGCGTGCAGCGAAGAAGGCCGGTCGGTGAATGAGGTCACCCTCCGCTCCCTCGTCGAAGAGCCCGTGACGAGGGACCTCGGCACCCTCAGCGACTTCTTCTTCTGCGCAGGCAAGAGCTGCGACGTAGCGTATTTCGCCGCAGATGGACGCACTGTCGACAAGCATCGGGTCACCGTCCGAATCGGCGTGAAGGAGCTCCAGAGCCCGCGGCCGCTCTGCTTCTGCTTCGACGTCACCGCCGAAGACATCGAGGAGGAAGTTCAGCGCGACGGCGCGACGACCATCCCGAACATGATCACCGAGAGGTGCCGGGAAGGCCTCGACCGCTGTCCAGAGACCAACCCCCGGGGAAGGTGCTGCCTCGGGGACGTGCGCCAATTCGCCAAGGTCTTGGGGGGCACGAGCCCAGACAAGACGCTGCCGGCGTGCTGCTCGAACTCGGGCCCCGACGAATAGCCGCTTGCCGGACGGCCTTTGGTGGCTATCTCGGGTCCATGGCGGAGAGACCGAGCGGGGACAACCTCCACATTTTTGGGCCCATTGCGTCCCGGCGCCTCGGGCGCAGCTTGGGCATCGACCCCGTTCCGCTCAAGACCTGCAACTGGAACTGCGTCTATTGCCAGCTCGGGCGCACCTCCCCCCTCGAACCGCGGCGCGATGAGTACATCGACGCGGACGATGTAATCGAAGAGCTGAAACGCCACCTCGCCGAGCACGGCGAAGAGAGCTTCGATTGGATCACCTTTGTGGGTTCCGGGGAGCCCACCCTGCACTCGCGCCTCGGCTGGATGATCCGCGAAGCGAAGCGCGTCGCCCAGAAACCCGTGGCGGTCATCACCAACGGGGCATTGCTGCGAGATCCCGTGGTGCGCAAGGAGCTGCTCGCGGCGGACGCCGTGATGCCCACCGTCAGCGCCGGGACCGAGCAGACGTACCTGCGCCTGCATCGTCCGGCCCATGGCCTCGACTTCGTCTCGTTCTCCGAGGGGCTCGTTGCCTTCCGTGACGAATACGATGGCGCACTCTGGGCGGAGGTGATGTTGGTCGCGGGGTACAACGACGAAGAGGAAGAGCTGCACGCATTGCGCGAACTGCTCCTGCGCGTGCGGCCCGACGAGATTCAGGTCGTGCTCCCGACCCGTCCCCCCGCCTTGCCGACGGTCCGCCCCGCGAGTTCTGCGAGAATGTCCCTCGCGGTGCAGATTCTGAGCTCGGCGGCGCCGGTCGGTACCGTCGATGGAGACGCCGCCAAACCAGAGGTGAGCGCCGCCGGAGCCGATTTGCACGAAGTCCTGGTCGGCCTGGTGCAGCGTCATCCGATGACCGAGACCGAGCTGGTCCACGCGATGAACAACTGGGCGGTCGAAGAGATTCGGGACGCTCTCGCCGCCCTCACGGAGTCGCGCCGAGTTCTTGCCGTCGAGCGCGACGGACGCCTCTTCTACTCGTCGGGAGAAGCGCAATACGTCGGCGAAGATGCGGATGACTAAAGCGACCTCGCCGCTCGGCCATTGCGTTATGCTGCGCGAAGGAGAGCCAGGATGACCGACCCACGCGCCGCTTTTGAAGCCATCGACTCGGACGGAGACACGAAGATCGACCTGCTCGAGTTTCGACAGCTGGCGGCCAAGCTCGGCATCGAGCTGGATGCGGCAGGCGTCGAGGAGCTCTTCAACAATATCGACAAGAGTGAAAACGGCCTCATCGACGTGAGCGAATTCGAGGCCTGGTGGCCAACGTCGGGCTTCGCCTAGCCCCCAACAAGAAGGCGCCACGAAGGTCGGCCCGAGGCGGCAGCGCGACGCAGTCGCGCAGAGCCGAAAGGCCGACCGTAGCGGCGCCGGAAGTACGCAGTCGCCACCAAGAAGGCGCCGCGTAGGCGGCCCGAGGCGGCAGCGCGACGCAGTCGCGCAGAGCCGAAAGGCCGACCGTAGCGGCGCCGGAAGTACGCAGTGGCGCAGAGCCGAAGGGCCGACCGTAGCGGCGCCGGGAGTGCTCGCCGGGTAGCCTAGCGGCGGGGCTTCCGGGCCTTGTCGAACTTCTGGGACTTCTGGGGCTTCTGGGACTTCTGGGCCACCCAGATGACATGCTCCCGCCCCCGGTCCTTCCGGGAGCCGAATACCTTCTGAGCCCGGGCATCGAAGCCCTGCTGCCGGAGCCTCGTCGTGTAGCGTTGGTCGTCGAGGAGCGACCACACGCCGAGCACGCCGCCCGGCTTCAACGCTTCCCAACACTGGGCGATCCCGCGCCTCCCGTAGAGAGCGTCGTTGGCGGCGTGGGCGAGGGCGATGGGCCCGTTGTCCACGTCGAGGAGAATCGCATCGTAGTGGCTCGAGGCGGCGCGTATGCGGTCCCGAACGTCGCCCCGATAGAGCACGGTGCAAGGATCGCGCAGGGGATGACCGGCGAGGGGCCCGAGGGGGCCTTCGTTCCACTCGACGACCGCCGGAACCAACTCGGCGACCTCCACCGAGCCCTTGCCGACGAGATCGAGGGCCGCCCGAAGAGTGAAACCCATGCCCAGACCGCCGACGAGAACCCTTACCTCGGGCCCTGGGGCGATATGCGCGCAACCGAGCTCTGCGAGGGAGCGTGAGGACGGCTCGTCCTCGTTCGACATGAGCTCCTGGCCACCGGCGCGGATACGGTATTCGTGACCCCTACGGCGGAGTTCGAGGGGCTTTCCATCGGGGGCATCCGCC
>JAFDCW010000866.1 GCA_019312705.1 Deltaproteobacteria bacterium | reverse complement strand
ACCTCGCCCTGCGCATCGCTCGAACCCACCCCGACGCCCACGTCGTGGGCCTCGACCCGTCCCGGGGCATGCTCGACGTAGGCCAGGCGAAGATCGAAGCGGCGAACCTCTCCGAGCGAATCGAACTCGTCGAGGGTGACGCCGAGAAACTGCCATTCGAGGACGACTCCTTCGACGGGGTGACCATCGCCTTCGGGATCCGGAACGTGCCGGACCGCGGTGCGGCCCTCCGGGAGATGGCTCGCGTCACCAAGCCCGGCGGCCGGGTGGTGGTCCTCGAGCTTTCGGAGCCGAGGAGCGGCATCTTCGGACCCCTCGCGCGCTTTCACATTCACACCGTCGTGCCTCGCGTCGGCGCGCTCCTGTCAGGAGCCCGCGAGTACCTCTACCTCCAGGAATCCATCGCGGCGTTTCCTCCGCCGGCAGAATTCGCCGAGCTCGCGGAAGCTTCCGATCTCGATGTGCTCACGGTGCGGCCTCTGACCTTCGGCGTCTCGTGCCTCTATGTCGCCGAGCCGGTGAGGGTGTGATGACTTACCCCGCCGTGCCCCTCCCGTGGACCGACGTCGTCTCGAACGACCCGCGGGACATTTTCGCCGAACGTCTGCGCCGCGTCCGCAGAGAATTTGAAGAGCACCAACAGCGCGCCAAGGGCAACCAACTCGAGACGCGCCAAGACCCGCGCCACCGAGTCGCCTTCGTTCGCATGCCCGCGCCCCTGGCCGACCCGCTCCTGCTGCTCGAACTCGCCGACCACGAGCCGGCGATCTCCTGGGCGTCTCCGGGGGACTGGGAAGCGAGCGCCGTCGGGGAGTTGGTGCGCATCACCGCGTCCGGCGAAGGCCGGTTCGGCGCAGTTCGAGACCGCGCCCGGGCGCTCTTTGCTCGGGTTACCACCGTCGGGGGGGGCGCGCCTCCGCGACTCTTCGGCGGCTTCGCGTTTGCTTCCGGGGCCGCTGACGAAGCGCCATGGCAGGCCTTTGGCGACGCGAGCTTTTCGTTGCCCAGATGGACCTACGAGCGCGACGCTCGCGGAGCGACCCTCGCCTTCGCCTGCTTCCCAGAGGGCCTCGGCGGTGCGGAGGAGGCGGCTGCCCGCGACGAGCTCGACCGAATCCTGACGGTGCTCGGCCGCCCCGTGCCCGACGTGCAGATGCCCCGCGCCCGAGAGGTACGTCATCAGGACGCCGCCAGCTTCGGGGCCCAGGTCGAAGAGATCGTGTCGGCCATCGAAGCTGGGCGTTTCGAAAAGATCGTCGCGGCTCGGTGCTCCGAGGTCACCCTCGGCGGCCGCATCGATCCCAGCGCCGTCCTCCGGCGCCTCAAGAAGCGCTTCGCCGGGTGCACGACTTTCGTGTTCCGTCGCGAGGGGGCGGCCTTCATCGGCGCGACACCGGAGCGTCTCCTGACCCTCGACGGCCGAACGGTGCACACCGAGGCTCTCGCGGGGACGGCCTCTGCTGCCGACCCCGACGCGGCCGAGAAGCTCGCCGCAAGCACCAAGGATCTCGAAGAACACGCCCTGGTCGTTCGCGAGGTCGAGCGCCGCCTCGAGAGTTTCTCCGCCGAGGTCGAGCGCCCGGAATTCCCCTCGATCCGTCGTTTGCCGAACGTGCTGCACCTGTGCACGCCCATCTCGGCGGAGCTCGATCGGGACCTGCACCTCCTCGACGTCGCGGCGCTCCTCCACCCGACCCCTGCGGTCGGCGGGGTGCCCCGAAACGAAGCCATCGAGTGGATCGTCTCCCACGAAGACGCCCCCCGCGGTTGGTACAGCGGGCCCGTCGGGTGGATCGACGGGGCGGGCGGCGGCGAACTCTCGGTCGCCCTGCGCTCGGGCCTCCTGGTCGGCGAGCGCGCCTACCTCTGGGCCGGCGGCGGCATCGTGCGCGACTCGCTCCCCGGCGCTGAATACGACGAAGCCTCGGTGAAGCTCTCTGCCCTCCTCGACGCGCTCACGGGGCCGGCCGCATGAACCTCGTCGGCGAGTGGGGGGCGTGCCTCGCTCGGGCGCTGGCCGAGGCGGGGGTCAGAAACGTCGTCGTCAGTCCCGGTTCGCGTTCCACCCCCTTCCTCCTCGCTTGCGCCGCCCATCCGGACCTCGGTCTGAACCTCGTGATCGACGAGCGGGCGGCGGCGTTCTTCGCCCTCGGCCGTGCCCGCGTCGAGGACCGCCCGGTAGCTCTCCTTTGCACCAGCGGGACGGCCGCTGCGAACTACCTGCCGGCGGTGATCGAGGCCGACGAGAGCCGGGTTCCCCTCGTGGTCGTGACCGCGGATCGCCCGGCTCATCTATTGAACTGTGGTGCGAACCAAACCATCGAGCAGCTCTCGCTCTTCACCGGCCGCACGCGATTCACGGCGGACCTCGGGGCGCCGCGGCCGACCGAGGCTGCATTCCGGGGGCTCCGGCGCACCGTCACCCGCGCGGTGCACGCCGCGTCGGGGGCCGAGGCCGGCCCGGTTCATCTCGATGCCCGGGTTGCCAAGCCCCTCGAGCCGGGACCCGCGGTGACGCCCGAGGACTTCGCCGCCGAGGCCGCCGCCGAAGTGGTTCGGCGCGGCGTGCCGACCGCGAG
>JAFDCW010000164.1 GCA_019312705.1 Deltaproteobacteria bacterium | reverse complement strand
GCCCGCTCATCATCATCAGTACCCTCGCCCTCGCCCTCACGGCGTGCGGCGGCCCCCAGGCCGAAGGCGCGTTCAGCTACCGCTTCGCCGACAACCTCGAAGAAGCCACCAGCGCGGTGGTCGCCCAACTTCCCCCGCCGACCGATCCGTCCACTCGGCCCAACGCCGCCGGACGCCCCATCGCAGTCCTCGCGACCCACGGGCGGGGAGACGAGCGCGCGGTCGCCGCCCACGACCTCATGACCGGCGAGCAGCTCTGGAGCAGCGACCTGGACGCCCTGGCCCGGCCGGAGGTGCACGGCGACGTGGTGATCCTCTCCGCCCGCCACCACGAAGACCCGGAGCACATCGTCGCCCTCGACCTCGAGACCGGCCGCGAGCTCCGGCGAGAGAGCTCGGAGCACATGGCCTCCGTCGGTGCGGACCGCATCGGCGATACCCTGGTCTATGTCATCAGCGTCGGAGCGGCCGGCGGCGCCCTCCGCCAGTCCCGGGTCGCCGGCGTCAACGCCCGAAGCGGCAGCACAATCTGGGAGCACGAGATCGAGGGCGTGCTCGGTGAGCCCGGCATTTCCGGGAACGCGGTCTTCGTACCTTGGGAGCGCCAGAACATCGCCATACTCGGCCTCGGCACGGGCATCGAGCGGGCACGGCTGCGTTCCACCGACGACGTCATCACCTGGGTCGAGACCTCCCCCGCCGGAGTCTTCTACGGCAACCGGGGCTACTACCGGCTCACCTCCCAGAGCTATCACGGCACCAAGGCCGCGGCGACCTACCGGGCCATGCCCCTCGCCGCAGCGCCGCGGGAGCCCCTCGTTCACGATGACGGCTTCCTACCGAAGCCGGGCACCCGGTCCGCCCGGGGCCGCATTCGCATCTACTTCGATCCGGCGCCGAGCTCGAACGAAGGTGAAATCCCGATCGTCGGGGACACCTACTACTACGTCTACTACCGCTACGTATTCGCCTTCGACGGGGCCGAAACGCTCCGCTGGGTACGCATCCTCGACCAGACCGTCGCCAACGCCGAGGTCGGTCCCCGGGGGCTCCTGACCGCCGGCGAGCAAGGGGCCATGAACCTGCTCGCGACGGAGACCGGGAACGACATCTGGACCGGCGCCGTCGAGGCAGAGATCGCATCGATAAGCCTCGTGGCCCCGGGCTTCGATGCGGGCGGCGAAGGCTCTCCCGGCGAGGCCCGGGACCTCCGGGCGAGCCTCAACGAGGTCGCCCTCGACCCCGACAACCGGCTGGTGCCGGCCCGGGCCTTCGCCATCGACCTCTTGGCCCAAATGGAAGGCGGCGAGATCACGAGGGACCTCCTCGACCTCTACGCCCAGCGCTCGACCCCGGCGGCCCTCCGCGAGGCCATCGGCACGTCCCTCCGGCAGCGCACCACCGGCGCCGAGTTCCTGACGGCCGCCCTCGACCAGCACTACGACTACCTCAACGACACGCGCTCCCCTCCCCTCGGCCTCATCATCCCGTCCCTGCTCGAACTCGGAGAGGCCTCGTCGGTACCCGGCTTGATCCAGCAGATGATGGACCACGAGACGCCCCTCGAAGTCCTGCCGCTGGTGGTCCGCGGGGTGGTCGAGCTCGGAGACGAGGCGGCGGTCCCGCCGTTGCGCGAGTTCCTCCGGCTCTATCGGGCCGACAGCACGTTCCACGAGAACCCCGAGGCCCTCGCGATCGCGGCCGAGGGCCTCTTCCGCCTCGGCGGCCCCGAGGGGCGTCAGGTGTTGCAAGAGCTGATCGCTGACAGCAGGACGACCGAAGCCCTCGGGACTACCATGCGGGAGCTATTCGAATCGGAGCAGCAGCAGGCCGCAGCCCAGGCCGCGGCCGAGGCGACCGCCGCCGCGAGCGCCGCCGCCGTCGCAGCTCGGGAAGAGCACGAGGCACTTCCCCTCCGCCTCACCCAAGAAGCCATCAACGCCGCCTTCAACGAGCACTCGGATGGGCTCCGGGAATGCATCATGGCCGAGATGGGTCGCAACCCGCGTCTGGCTCAAGTGCGCCTCGTATTCATCATGGAGGCCGAAGGCACGGGCCGAGACTTCACCTTTGCTCCGAATACTCCCGAGTTCGTCGCGTGCCTGCAGCCGAAGGTGCAGTCGATGGAGTTCCCGAAGTTCCGCCAGCGCCGGCAGCGAGGCAGCTTCACCATCTCGATTCGAGGTACCGAAAGCGGGCCCCGCCAGGACGTCCCCGAGGACGACACAGACCAGCCCTGGTACGTTCGCCACCGCGCACGCAACGCCGTGGCTTCGGCGGGGACCGTCGTCGGGCCGCCCTGGTGGATCCGCCGCCCCGTGGACCAGCCCCAGATGCCGCAGCAGCAGCAGCCCGACCAGCAGCAGCCCGACCAGCAGCAGCCCGATCAGCAGCAGCCCGATCAGCAGCAGCCGGACCAGCAGCAGCCCGACCAGCAGCAGCCCGACCAGCAGCAGCCTGACCAGCAGCAGCCCGACCAGCAGCAGCCTGACCCGGAGCCGGAACCCGAGCCGGAACCCGAGCCCGAGCCCGAAGAAAACCCGTGGTGGCTACCGGCTGAATAGCCGGCGTTCGGCGGCCACCAGGGCAGCCATCACCTCTTCGCTCGCGCGCTTCACCGCCGGCGCTTCGCCGGCAGCGAAGCGGTCGGGGTGCACGTCTCCGGCCAAGCGCCGGAGGGCCCGACGGGCCGCCGGAGCGTCGGCGTCGTGGGGCAGGTCGAGGAGGTGGGTGGCGCCGGCTGCGCGCCGAAGCTGCCTTTGCTTGCGGAGCAAGACGGAGTAGCGGCGCCCGGCCGTCGGCGCTGAAACCGCAGACAGGAGCCACAGCGCGTAGAGGGCACGGATGGCCCGGGGGCTCGAGCCCGCGGCGGCGAGGACGACATCAACCGGCGCCCCCTCCTCGAGGAGCGGCAGCATCGCCCGCTCTTCCTTGTCGAGAGTCGCAGCCTCGGTGAGCGAGCGGCCGAGGCGAGTGAGCACCAGCAGCCCGTCCCCGAGGCGCTTCCTGGCGCGCACGACGGGCACTTCGGCGACGACGCTCCGCAACGCGGCCAGCACGAGGTCGGCCGGCTCCCGGGCCTGGATCACGTGGGCCACTCCGACGTCCGCGAGCCCCGCTCGAAAGCGCAGTTCCGCGCTGGGCCACGCGAGCATGGCCACGACGCGGTCTGTGAGCTGCTCTTCGAGTACTCCTTCCACCGCTTCCCGGCTCGCCGCCCCCACATCGACGAGCCACCTGCCGACGGGCCCCACCGGCGCCGCGACGCCGAGGGCCTTCGCGTGGGCAACGCCATCGAGCAACCCCTGGCGACTCAACAGGTCCCCGAGCGTATCCCCAGACTCTGGCGTGGCTGCAGCCCGGGGAACCCCTTCGACGATGGCCAACCTCGCCTCCCGCCTATCCGACCGCACCAAGAGGACCCCAGTCGCTTCAGCGCGACGAAGGGCCAAGAGGGCGCGCGATAGGGATGTGGCGGATGGAAGTCGGTCCACGTACCTCCACGGGTACATGGGCAGGGAACGAGTCGCCAAGTTTTCGACGTAGGGCGGGTTGGCGATTTGGGCGGGTTGGCGATTTGGGCGCGGTTTGGGCGAGGCCTTGCAGTTGCGAGCGCTAGCCGTGATCCGAGGGGTCTTGGCGGGCGCTCGCGCAAGGCCGCCTCTCCACGCGCGCCAAACGGAGGATGGGCGGGGAGCCGTTTGGCACGCGTGGGGCCCCCGGCCCAGGACCCTCCCGGAAGGCCTCGATGATGTGAACTCTGCGCGTCATCGGGTTCGCCCGTCGCGAAGCTCCGTAGCTGCAGATAGGCGACATCCCTCCGCTCCTGCGCCGGCCGCCTCGGCGACGAACCCCCAAAAGGTCAGGAGCGCGTCCCCCGTGTGCAATTCGCCGCGCGCCCTCCCTGTGGCCGTCGCACAATGCACTGTCGCTCGGGTGGTCGGCCGACAGCACACGAAGTCCCCTGGGGCCGTCTTTCCTCGCTAGAGAATGAGACGGGCGACTCGCTCGAGGAGTTCGTCCGGTAGAAAAGGCTTTGGGAGGAACTCGACGATCCCGTCATCGATCGCGCGCGCAATCGGAGAGGTTGGGGAGTACCCCGAGACGCAGAGGATCGGCAGCTCCGGGCGCACCGCGGCGATGTTCCGAGCGAGCTCGATGCCGCTGCCATCCGAGAGGACGACGTCTGTGACGACGAGGTTGAATGCTTTCGGGTCTTCGACGAATCGCGCCATCGCCTCGGCTGCGCTGCGTGATTCGACGAGGGCATAGCCGTGCTCTCTCAGGATGCGGCTGACGATTCGCCGCGTCGCCACGTCGTCCTCGATCAGGAGGACCCGCTGGCCCCGGCCCTCCGCGGGAAGCGCCGTGATGCGGCCTTTGGAAGCCACGGGCGCTTCTTCTGCGGCAGGGACCTCTACGGTCACCCGTGTCCCCGCGCCTAGCTCGCTCTCGACCGTCACCGTGCCGCCCCACTCTTCGACGATGCGCTTCACCGTGGGAAGTCCGAGCCCCGTGCCGTGGGCCTTGGTCGTGTAGAACGGATCGAAAATGTGATCCAGCGTCGCCTGGTCCATACCGTCGCCACGATCGACGACGACCAGGGATATCGCGCGCCCCGACTCGATGAAATCCGACGCCGCCACGTCTCGAGTCTCCACCCGGATGACGCCGCCGTCGGTGATGGCGTCACGAGCGTTGATGACCAAGTTTGCCACCACCTGCTGGAGCTGGCTCGGGTCGACGCGGCCGGCGCCGGTGGCTTCGAGGTCGAGGTGGAGTTCGCGGTTTTCACCCACGAAGGACTCGAGCAGGCGTCGCAGCGGAGCGATGGCATCGCTGAACCTCAGGTGCTGCGGTTGCGGCACGGTGCCCCGTCCGAAGTGCAAAAGCTGACTGGTGAGGGCTCCGGCCTGCTCCGCGGCCCGCCGGATGTCGGCCAGCTCGGCTCCGGCCTCCTTGCCCCCTGCCTGCTTCTGAAGGATCTGGGCGTTGCCGAGGATTACGGTCAGGAGGTTGTTGAAGTCGTGGGCGACGCCTCCGGCGAGGAGGCCGACCGCTTCGACAGCTTGGGCCTGGCGCAGCTGCGTCTCCATCTGCTGGCGCTCCTTGATGTCCACCAGGGTGCAGCGAACTCGGGGCTTGTCTTCGGCAGGAAAGAGGGAGAAGCGGGCCTCGCAGGGCGTCACCCCGCCATTTTCGGCGGCGCATGCGAGCTCGATGGTGGCCGCCCGGCCGTCCCTGGTCGCGGTCACCACCGCCTCCCTGATCCTGTCACGGACCGTGGCCGCATCGTCCGGCGCGGAGGCCGAGAGCGCATCGAGGGACTGACCGAGGAGCTGGTCGAAGCTCAGGCCGAAGAGCCTCTCGGCCGCCGGGTTGCCATCCAGCACCTCGAGACCATCAGCCTCGAGGACCAGTATCGCTTCGGGCGCGTGGTCGATGAGCTCGCGCCAACGCGCTTCGCTGCGGCGCAGCTCCTCGAGGGTCAGCCACACGCTGAGCGCATCCGCGAGTCGTCTGCCGATGCCCTCGAAGATGCGCATGTCGAGGGCGCTTGGGTCGGGATCCTCGGCCGCGCAGTAGTGCACACCGAAGACCCACGGCTCCCCGACCGGGGGGTGAATCGCCGAGAGTATTTGACCGCGTATTCCGAAGCGCTCAGCGACCTGCATATCCCGTTCGATGCGCGCGCGATCGAGGAAGATCGGGGCAGCAGAGCTGAGCGCGTTCTGGAAGAGCTCGAAGACCATCGGCTCCGTTGGAACATCCTCTTCGGTCATACCCGCGCCTGGGTACTCGGGGCGAGTTCGCTCCATCGGAATCTGGTAGGTCGGCGTCGAGGGGTCGCAGGGGTAGAGCAGCCATGCCCGGTCGACACCGAGGACGTCGAGGGTGACGTCGAGCACGTCACTCAGCATGGACCTCTGACTCAAGGCGCCGCGGATGGCGGCCTCAATTCTGTCCATGCTTTCCAAAAAGCGCAGATGGTCGTCGCTGTCGCTGGCCGTCTCGAGGCGTGCCTCGAGCTCCCTCACCCTTTCCTGGAGTCGCTCTTCCTCAGTCATGGCTTTCCCTCCAAGGAACTACTTCTACAGGATACCCCGCAGATCGCGCGAGAGCAGGCTACCGAGCGACTCGGCCGACAACTACAACGCAGGCCTGTACGCGATCTGCCTCGCCACCTTTGCCATCGGACTCCTGGCCGGCCTGAATGCGGGGTGTGCGCCTACGACGGGGGGCTACACGGAAATGCGAGGGCGTCGACCTCGACGAGGAGGTCCTGGGCGAACCTGGTTGCGTCCGCTGCGAACACGGGACCATAGGTCGTGCCGACGTAGACGATCGCTTGTGCACGGGCGCTAGCGATTTCGTGCGCGTCGGGCACGTAGCCGTCGTGGCACACGAGGGTGTCGATGAGCCCGTATTCGGCGGGCTCGTAGGGCATCCAGGACATCGAGAAGGTCGTCGTGAGCCCGGGCATGCCCGGGTGCTGATATCGGCAGTGTGTGCGGTAGGCCCCGAACACGCCCGGGTCGAGGCCGGAGAGGGTGGCGGAGGTGGTATTGCCGGCAGTCACGGGTGCGTACTCCACCAAGAACCAGATGCTCTCCTCGATCCCCGCCGCTCGTGAGGAGGTGACGAATGCGGCCGGGCATGAGGGGATCGCCGGCGGCACCTCCGGCAAGTCGAGCGGGGCGCCCGGCGGTACGACTCGGTCCAGTCGAATCACGATCTGCTCGTCGGCGGACGTGTCGATCGGGTGCACCTCCGGTGGGAAGTTCCGTGAGGCGACCAGCACCTCGCCCTCCCCCATGGTCGGCAGGAGAGAGCGCGATTCGTTCGCGTCATCGAACGCACCACGGCTGGCGTAGATGCGCACCGGCGCATCGCCTACCGACGCGCCACCGGCAGCCTGTCGGGCGATACGAGACGCCGCGTGACGTCGGTCGCCCTGCATGTCGCCGCGCAGTATCCGGTACGCTGGGTCGAGACCGAGAGACTCGCCTCCGGGCGCAATCTCGACAGGCTCGGTCTGGTCCGAAACGGCGATGAGCGAGACTCCCTTGTCGATGAGGTCGGTCGGCTGGACGCCGACGATCGTCGCCGTGAGAGTGATTGCGTCAGCGGTCGCGGCTGTGACCTGCCCCGTCACCCGGGCGGCCTCCCCCCAGCCCGGCGTCCCGATCGCCGCAACGGACAATCCGACATTCGCCCGCACCCCCGCCACCGCAATCTGCACGACAGCATCGGTCCTGGCGGCGGTGATCTCCGTGCTCTCGATCGCTCGAATCCCCGGCCCGGGGGTCGCTAGCGCAAACTCCATGGCGCTCGCGTGGGCCAGCTGCTGCCCAACCGGGAGCGACGTGAAGGCCGTGATGCACGTGTCGCGGTCAGCGGCATCATCGAGGCCAAGCTCCCGCCGGTACAATACGAGTTCCTCCTCACTCGCGCCCGCGAGATGCGACGCGATTGGGCTGAGTCTCGTATCGAATGCGCCGACGCTCCCGCTGTAGAGCTTGTAGACCGCCAGCACGATGGCGCTCGTGATCGCCAACTCGAGGAGCAAGGGTTCACGACGACCGGCGGTCAGGCTCGACGACGAGGTCCCGAGCGATTCGACGGCATCTGCAGCGAGGAGAAGCGCCGTGGCGCCCGAGAGCAGCGCGTTGGCGGCGTCGCCGCACCGTGACAAGGCCACGTCGAAGTCCTCTCCCACGCTCTCCGGGACGGGCTCGGCGCTCAAATCGAGAGTAAAGTCGGCCGAGCCGATACGCACCGCGTCGATCCACGCGGCGTCGTATGCGACGAGACCGTTGAGCGCAGCGTCCGCCTGCACGCCGACAGACGGCGGCACGCCTCGAGTCGTCGCGGTGCCGGACTCTTCACCGTCGGGATCGCAGCCGAGTACGAGAGTGAGCAAAGCGAGGGTCAGCTGGCGAAATGGCATGAACGGAATCCTAGCAGCCCGGTCCTTCGTCGAGAATCCGAACATTGGGGCCGGGGGCGAACCATGGTTATCGAGGTTGCGCGGGCTAGCTCAATACTCCAGCCGACCCCGCTCGTGCACGCTGTCCTCGATGCTGAGGGCGCCGCGGATGCCGGCCGCGAGCACCATCCGAAATGGCTCCACGGGCCATGGCGGTGTCCAGCCGTTGACGAAAAACGGTTCGGTGCGCTCGGTCTCTTTTTCGAGAAGGAGGTCGGCCAGTGCCCAACCGTTGTATTGGGTCATGCTGACGCCATGACCGATGCAGCCGTAGCTGTACACCGCGCTCTTGTCTTTGCCCACGTAGCCGAGGGCCGGGCACATATCGACGGTCACAGATACCGGACCGCCCCAATTGTGCGTGAACTCCACATCTTCGAGCACCGGGAAGAGCTGGCGCGCAAAGTTTTGTAGATGCGCTGCCGCATTCTGGTCGCGATCCCGCTCGGGGGAGATGTTGCTACCGTAACTCAGCCGCACGTTGCCGCCCCCCATCAAGAGGCGGTCATCGGCGGTCAGGCGAAAGTAGTGGATCAAGTTCCGCGCATCCTCGATCCCCTCGCGCCCTTTCCAACCGATTTGGTGCAGCTTGTCGCCCAGCGGCTCTGAAAGGACGATGTCGGTGTAGACCGGTATCTGCTTGCGCTGCATGCCTCCAAAGTGGGTCTGGAAAGCGTTGGTTGCGATTGCAATCTTCCGCGCTCGCACCGTGCCGGCAGGGGTGGTGATGACGTAGTGCCCCCCCTTTTTCTCGCGCTTGATCTCGGAGACCGGTGTTTCCTCGGCAATACGCGCACCGGCCGCCTCGGCGATGCGCTTGAGTTCCCAGGCGAGCTTTGCAGGGTTGAGCAAAACGCAACGCGGCTCCCACCAAGCGCCAAGAAAGTGTTTGCTGTCGGCGCGACTTCGCATCGCTGCGGCGTCGATCCACTCGATTCCTTCCAGGCCGAGCTTCTGCGCGAGCTCTACTTCGTGTTGGATCCGCTTTGCGTACTTGGGCGTGGTCGCGGCGCGCAGAAAACCGGAGCGCTCGGCATCGCAGTCGAGATCGTGCTCTTGAATCATCTGCCAAAGGTAATCGACCGACTTCTCCATATAGTGGTGGGCGGCCACCGCTGCGTCGCGACCGTGCAGCAGCTTTGTCATTGCCAACGTCAGCCCAAACAACGTCATGCCAAAGCCGGCGTTGCGCCCGCTCGCGCCAAAACCGACCGTTTCTTGCTCGAGCACGAGCACGTCGAGGGAGGGATCCGCCTGACGCAAATGAAACGCCGTCGACAGTCCGGTGTAGCCGCCGCCAATGACCGCCACGTCGACCTCCACCTCACCCTCGACCGGCGGGTTCGGAGTGTAGTCACGGGTGGTCCACCAATAAGAAATGGTCTTCCGCTCGTCGTCGTTCATTCTCCATTTTCTAGCAGTTGGTCGCGTTCCGGGCCAGCCTTCCGGGCTCGAACGTCGCGGCGAGATCATGAAGTTCGAGTGCCTCGAGGACTTGGCCGCCCCGTAACGGAACCACCGGCGTCGGGTCGACGGTGCCCGCATCGAGCGACTTCACGTCATGGGGGGAGTCAACTCGGTGGCTCCCCCTCCTTCCGGCAGGAGTCCCGATACTCGGTCGGGGTCTGCCCGGTCGCCCTTCGAAAGAGCGCGCTTAGATGCTGTGGTGTGCTCAACCCGACCTCGTACGAGATTCGAGTGATGGCGGCGTCGGTATTTGCGAGCCAGTGTTTCGCACGTTCGAGTTGGACGATGGCGAGCTCCCTTCGGAATGTCGTGCCCGCCGCTCCGAGACGGCGCTGAAGCGTGCGCACCGCGACGCCCATGTCGGAGGCTGCCTCGTCGATGCACGCGTCCGGCAGCCGCGCCTCGACGGCGCGCCGCAGGTCGCGAACGACATCGGGTAGCTCGGAAGCGCCCGCCACGAGTGAGGCCAGGGTTTCTTCGAGCTCCGGCGCCAGGACGCCGGGCACCCCAGCCCAGGCGATCGCGCTCTCGACGTCTGCGAACGCCTCGACGGGGTAAGGCGGCGGCACGGTCTCGTAGAACCCAGCCGCGAGGGCGCCGACAAAACCGTCGGGCCTGACGATGGCGAGGCACTTCACGAGGGTCGCCATCGCCTCGCGATGCTCTTCGACATAGCGCGTCAGCACACCGAAAGACGTCGGGTCGACCTTTTCGACCCGACGGGCGTCTATCAGCGACGCGTGAGGCTTCGAGGGTGGCCGAAGCTCGAGCTCGAACAGGTGCGCGAGGGCTTCGAGATCCTCGGGCCCCGGGGCGCCGTAGAGCGCCGAGACGCACAGGTCCTCGGTGGGCCACGCGTAGACCCAGCTCGGCCCGACCAGGTAGCTGCCCACCGGTGATTTCGCGAAATCCGCCAGGTTGGCGCGCACAATTAGCGACGTGGCGCCCCCACGCACGCCTTTGGCGCCGCCCCGACCGCGCCGATTGTCCCGAGGTCCCATCGTAAGAGCATACCGATAGGAGGACGCGATGGGCTGGCCGACATGGAAGAGGAACGTAGCGATTCAGAAGAAGAAGCTCGATGGCGTGGATGAGATGCCCCTGAGCGAGATCGTCGACGAGCTCGCCGACGCCGTACGAAAGGTCCGGACCGGGACAGACGAGGAGTTGAAGAAGTCGCGCGACGTCTTCGCCTCGCTTCCATTTGCGGCGGTGAGGGCGGTGCTCAACGCAATCTCCTTCGGGCTCTACGACCTGAACGCCGACCTGACCTCCCTTGGCCTTCCCAAGGACCCATTCGGTTCGGTGGTCGTGTCGAACATCGGGTCCCTCGGGCTGACCGAGGCGTACGCGCCGTTGATGGCCTACAGCCGCACGCCGCTCCTGCTCGCGGTGGGCGCGGTCACGGATGAGCCGGTCGTCGAGGACGGCAAGGTCACCGCCGGCAAGGTGATGCGCATGCACGCGACCCTCGACCATCGACTGCTCGATGGAAAGCACGCGGCGCGCCTGTCGAAGGTCATCCACCAGATAGTAGAAGACCCATACACGCACCTCGAAGACATCCCCACGGCGCCTGTGCGCCTCGCCGAGGCAGTCGGATGAGCGCGTTCGACTATGTCATCGCGCTCGACGGCCATGGGCTGAACGGCTTCGAGGGATACGGCGGCGTCGCGCGCTTGCGCCACGAGCCCGAAGACGGCCGCTGGAGAGTGAAGGTAAAGTTCTTCGAGGGGCTCGCGGGTGGGCACGCGACTCAGATCAACCCGTCAGGCACTGTGGGCTACCTCGGGAACCTCTCGCAGACGCTGCTCTTCTACGATCCCGAGACGCTCGAAGAGATGGAGCGATTCTCGACGCTGCGGTTGCACGCGCCCGACACGTTCTACAGCAGCCAGACCCACGTGCTCTGGCTTTCAGACAGCACGTTCCTGACCGCGATCGCGGGCGCCTTTTATCGGTTCCACATGGACAACCTCGCGCAGCCCGAGGAGCTGGGGGCGCACGGGGTCACGCTCCCCCACGCGCTGAAGCGCTCCCCTTCGGGGCGCTACGTCTTCTACGGCGCGATGGACCACGACATGCATGGCTATGCC
>JAFDCW010000865.1 GCA_019312705.1 Deltaproteobacteria bacterium | reverse complement strand
GTCAAAGGTTGGCACCGAGGGGGCCCGGGCGACGGACGTTTTTTACGTGCACGCGGCCGGTGAAAAGGTCCAGGATTCGGCGCGCCTCCTGCGGCTCCGAGAGGGCGTCGAAGAGGCGATCGCAAAGCTCATCGCGGACTACGACGAACGGAGTTGATCATGAAGCGGGGGGGTATTGCGTTGCTGGTGCTCTTGCTGGGCGGTTGCCCAGGGTCGGGAGCGCAAGAGGCAGAAGGCGGCGGGACCGCCGGGGACGAAGACGTGATGTTCCCCGATGAAGCGGCGGCCCGAACCGAGGACGTCGACGCGCCTCCGGCCTCGCCGGCGGTCGCCGAAGCGGAGGGCTTGCTCGTCGAAGGCAAGGGGGCAGAGGCTCAGGTGGTGCTCGAAGCCGCCATCGCCGAGGCGCCCGAAGACCTGCGCGCGCACCTAGACCTCGGTCTCGCCTTCGAACTCCAGGGGCAGCCCGGGCCGGCAGAGGCGGCCTATCGGCGCGCTCTCGAAATCGAACCCGCTTTTCCCGAGGCCCTCAACAATCTCGGGCTCCTGCTGCGCGAGCAGGGGCGTCAGGACGAAGCCGTCGAAGTTCTCCGGCGGGCGATCGCGGCCCGGCGCGACTTCGCCTCGGCCCACGTGAACCTGGCCCTGGCCCTCGAAGAAGCGGGGCGCCTCCCCGAGGCCCTCGAGGTGTACCGGGCGGCCGTCCAGATCGCCCCCCGGGATCCGATGACCCGGGTCAACTTCGGCTTGGCGTTGATCGCGGCGGGGGACGAGGCAAACGCCGCGATCGAACTCCGCCGCGGACTAAACGTCGGCCGAGGAAACGCGGCCGCACTCTCGGCCGCGGGAAGTGGCCTCCGCCGCGTGGGCGAGGCCGACGCGGCGGTGCGCGCCCTGAGCCTGGCCATCGAGGCCCACGGCGAACCGACCGCCGCGCTTCTCAGCGAACTCGCCCTTGCCCAGCGCGCCGCGGGCGATCGTTCCGCCGCCCGCGCGACCCTGAGCCAGGCCATCGACCTCGACCCAGAGTACGCCCCGACCCACTACCTGCTCGGCAACATGCTCGCCGGCGACGGATCCTACGCCGAAGCCGTCACCCACTACCGCCGCTACCTCGCCCTCGAGCCCAACGGCCCCCTCGCCGACCGCGTCCGAGACCGCATCCGCGCCGCCCGCCGCGCCCAATAGGCTGGGGACGCTAGGTTTACTTGTTTACTTGATTGGGTGAGGGCGCCCCGACGGGTGTCGGGGAGTCGACTTTGAAGCCGCGGCCCACGAGGAAGACCTCGTAGCTTTCGGCGCGCACGGCCTCCGGCTTGATGACGCGGACCTCGTCGAACGCGGCCTTCACCGCCTTCTTCGCGTCGGGGAATTCGCCGCCTTGGAAGATCTTGGCGATGAACGCACCACCCGGTGCGAGGACCTCCTCGGCGATCGCGAGGGCGCGCATCACGAGCTCGTAGCTTCGATATTGATCCAGGGATTTCTGCCCCGTCGTCGCCGGGGCCATGTCGCTCATGACCAGATCGAAGGGCTCTTCGCCGAGCTCTTCGAGGGAGATGGCGAAGGCGTCCCCCTGGCGAATCTCGGCATGGGGCGGCAAGACGCCTTCGAATGGCGTGAGGTCGAAGCCGAGGACGCGCCCCTTCGGGCCCACTCGCTTGGCGGCGAACATCGTCCACGACCCGGGAAATGCCCCCAGATCGAGAACACGCAGACCCTTTTTCAGGACCTGCGTGCGACGATCGATCTCCTGAAGCTTGTATACGGAGCGCGCCGGGTACCCGTCTTGGCGGGCTTGCTTCCCGAAGCGGTCCTGGGTGCGGCGCCGTCGCGCCATCGGCCTAGGCCTGGGCCCGGGCCTTGTTCTTGATGGCCTTGCGGACGGTGACGACGCTGTTCTTGCTGCCGGGCACGCTGCCGGCGACGAGGACCAAGCTATCCTCAGGGAGGATCTTGGCGACCTTCACGCTCATGACCGTGTTGCGCTTGCCGCCGTAGCGACCGGGCATCTTGACGCCCTTGAAGACGCGGCCGGGAGTCATGTTCATCCCGATGGAACCACCGTGGCGCTTGGCCTCGTGGGTACCGTGACCGACGGTGCCGGCGCCGTGCATGTTGTGGCGCTTGATGACGCCGGCGAATCCGCGGCCCTTGCTGACGCCGGTGATGTCGACCTTCTGGCCTTCTTCGAAGAGGTCGGCGGCGCCGAGGACCTGGCCGACTTCGTACTTGTCGGCGGTCTCGGTGGTGACCCGGAACTCGCGCACGACCCGCGGGGTCTTTTCGACGCCGAGCTTCTTGAAGTATCCGCCCTCGGGCTTCGTCACGAGCTTGTCGCGCTTTTCGCCGAAGCCGAGCTGAATCGCCGTGTAGCCATGCTTGTCGGCGGTCCGCTTGGCGAGCACGATGCAGGGGCCCACCTCGATGGCGGTCACGCCCGTAACGCTGCCATCCTCATTGAAGATTTGCGTGTTTCCGAGCTTCTTACCGATGAGACCGAAGTGTTCGTTCATGATTATGCCTGTCGAAGGAGCGGAAGGGTACGGTGGAGCGACCTGGAGTCAAGGCATTTGTCCCCGGCTGGGTA
>JAFDCW010000864.1 GCA_019312705.1 Deltaproteobacteria bacterium | reverse complement strand
CCCAGATCGCCCTCAAGCAGCGCCGCACCATCATCCCGGTGGGCTGCAACGGATCGGACAAGGTCTACACCTCGAGTTCACCCATCGCTAGCAAGGGCGGGGACATCGTCTATCGCTTCGGGGAGCCGATCACCTACGCCGAGATGGAGCGCTTCCACATCGCGGAGGACTTCCAGCCCTTCACCCCGAAGGCCGAGCACGCCCACGGCCGAGTCTTCCAGGACCACGTCGACGTGGTCATGGATCGCATCAACGAACTGCTCGACCCCGAGTATCAATTCGCCAAAGACGAAGAAAGCGACGGGGTCGAAGGCACGGCGCGCTTCGTCTGAATCGGCTCTTTGTTCAGCGACGGCGCCGCAGCGCGCGTCGCCCGAGGATGACGAAGGGCACGACCGAGAGCATGAAGGTGAGCGGCGTCGGACGCGCACCGATGTTGGCCACCGAACAGCCGCCGCCGTCTCCGGCCTCGCCGCCGCTGTCAGCTACCGTTCCCGAATCGACGGGCGTAGGCCCACCATCGGTGCCGCTGTCCATGACGATGACGCCGCCATCGGTGCCGGTACCGCGGCGTAGGACCAGGTCGATGCACTGGAAGTAGAGGTCGTTGCCGCCCGATGTTTCGTAGGGAGGTTTGTCGGTCATGACCTGGATCACCTGGAGGGTGCAGTTGTCGCACTCGACGTCAGGGAGGGTCACGTCGTAGCTCGTCCGCCCGCCCTCGGTCGTACTCGCGATGCCGTCGATCAGGACCGTCGCATCGGTGTAGTCCGCGGGGGCGACACCGATGACCATGGAGCCCGAATCACAGTTCGACAGGCATGGGGGCTTCGTGAAGTCGTCATCGCCGTCGTCGTCGAAGGCGATGCGGAAGTGCCCCGGGTGATCGATGTACTCGTTCCACTCGACGGTGATCGTGGTCCCCGACTCGTAGGTATAGACGTTGGCGCTGCGCCCCATGCCGCTGATGCCGCAGGGGCCCTGCTTGATTTCGGCGCTGCCCCCGCCGTACCGGGAGTCGTGGGAGACCAGGGCCAAGTGGGCGTGGGCCAACGAGGAGAAGCCGACGCCGGCGAGGATAGTGGCGATGAACAACAGACGACTGCTGGGTACTGTACGCATGCCGGTCATGCTAGCGCACGGCGACCGATTCGCCCACCGCCGGGATGATGGCCGATCAGTGACCAACGTGAGAACGGGTGCGGCGGCGCACGTCGGAAACCGCACCCGCAGTGCCGGTCGTGATCAGCACGGCACCTTCGTCCGTTCCGATGGCGGCGCCCTCGACGTACATCGGACAGTGGGTCATGCCCTCGCGGCCGTGGGTCGCGGCGTAGGCCGTGTGGCAGCGTAGATGCGCAGTGACCGCTTCAACGTTGACGCCTTCATTGAACGAGAGCTTCACCCCGCCGGGTACGTCCTCGGCGCTGGCGAGCTGACCCATGAGGGGACACAGCACGCGCGTCTCGGACGGGAAGGATGCGCACTCGGCCTCTTCGAAAGACTCGAGGGTCTCCGCGGCCTGCCGGTGCTCTTCCGCGAGGTGGCGATGTGTTTGCTCCGCCGCACCGTGCGCCTCACGGGGGTCGTAGAGGTCGAGATCGAAGGCGACACCCACCGGCGTCAAGGTCGAGGCCTGGCTCGGTTGGACCGCCTGTGCCTCCTCGGCTTGGTGCGTGCTGGCTTGTTCATCTTCCGCCCGAGCCGCGGCGCGATGCTCATCGGCGGACATGTCACCGGGCTGGGTCCCCGCGGAGCCGCCGCCGCAGGCCGCCGACAACACGATGGACAGGAGGGCTGCGCCCGAGAACAAGGCGGTACTGGCCGTACTGGATTTCGTTTTCTTCGACATGGTGCCTCTAACTTTTCGCGTTCAACGAGACTGCTCGACGGGCCTTCCGCACTGAAGCATGCGCTGGCCCATGTAGGGGTTTTCGAGCTCGGCAGTGGGCTGCAGCCACCTGCCCTCGCCCTCGGTCATGGGACACACGAAGACGTGCCAGCCGCGGCCGAGCGACCGGTGGGCTTCGATCAGCGCGAGGAGCGCGGCGCTGAGAGAGCCGAAGGCCCGTCGCATCGCGGGTAGATCGCCGGCGCTGATGCGAGCGAGGCGACTCCCCGCGTTTCGAATTTCTCCGAGTAGCCTCGCGGTAGGGGCCGGTGCCGCAGATTGAAGCGTCCGGGCCCTGGACGCGAGCTCACGCGCAGGCCGTCCGACCGGCCCGCCATCGTCGGCGGCGAGGGCGCCACGGATGCGCTCATAGTCGCGCAGCATGGCCGCGGCCCCGCTGACGACCTCCGATGACGGCCCCTGGGCGGCGGCAGCCGGGGAGTACGCGAGGCTCACCAGGAGGGCAACTGCGAGGGCGGCACTGCAGAGGTAGTTGTCGATGCTCTTCATTTCGTACCCCTCGTAACACCCGGCGCACCTCGTCAGCTCATCAGTGCTCGTGCTGAACGAGCTCCATCCCGCAGATCGGGCAGTTTCCATCGCCTTGGTCGAGGGACGCGTAGTGAACGGTGCCCATCACGCACGCCCAGGCGCCGTCGGGGATCTTCGATGGCTCGACTGGAGGATCGAAGCGCGTAC
>JAFDCW010000005.1 GCA_019312705.1 Deltaproteobacteria bacterium | reverse complement strand
TCGAATCGGACTCGGAACTCCACCGTGTGGCCGGGGCTGACGCCGTAGAAGGTGGAGTCGTCGCGGGCGATGACGGACGCGGGGACCGCGATGCCCATGTTGTAGACCTCGAGGGGCGTGATGGCCTTGATGAAGTTTCGGGCGTCGACCGGGGTCGGCTGCTCGGGGATGTCTTCGCCGTCTGCCGTGAGGGTGCTGATGTCCTGGGGCGTCTCTTCGGCGAGGGTGCGAATGGCTTCGACTACCCCGGCGTCGAGACCCGAGCCGTCGGCGCTGATCATGAACGTGATGGGGGCGCCGCTGGCGTCGACGGTGCCGGTCTCCCGGGCCCATGTCTGGAACTGCGCGAAGGGCGGCGGGGTCTCGATCTCGGCGCCGCTGATGATGCCGATGACGCGCGCCCCGATGCCGTTCAACGACGTCAGGACCTCGTCGTAGGTGTGGGGGCCCCGGGCGGTTGTGAAGAGCCCGTCGTCGTAGGTGCTGGCGCCGTTCGGCCCGTTCTTCGAAGACGTGTCGGTCAGGACGACCATGATCGGCAAGGACCCGGGCCGGAAGCACGGGTAGCCGTAGCGGCGGCCCACTTCGTCGGGGACCGAGGGGCACGACTGGGGCCCGAGCCACGGCTGGAAGCCCTCGCCGGTCGCCGCCTGGTAGAGCGCCTCGGCGCTCGATGCCCAGTTGGCCCCGCCGTAATCGGCGGCGAGCAGGTTCACGTCGCTCAGCATCTGCGGCATGTTGGTCGTGATCACCGAGTTGAGGCGGAACGGCTCGTCACCCTCGGGGCCGTCCTGGCAGATGGTCATGCCGAGGATGGTCGTGCACCCGCCGGCGGCGGCGCCTCCGAAGCCGGCGAAGCCGCCGAAGCCGACGCCGACGTCGGTCAGGACCGCGGTCAGCTGCGGCACCAGGGCGCCGAGGCCGCTCTTGAGCCGGCTGATCTCGCCGGACATCGAGCCGGTCCCGTCGACCATGAAGAACACGTCGGCCTTGCGTACCGTCGTGCCGAAGAGGAAGTCTCTCTCGACGGGAGGGTCGCCGTAGGGGAGCACGACGTAGAAGTCGTCTTCGGCGAGGCCGTCGGTCTCGTCGAGAGGGTCATGGCCCGTCGCAATCTCCGCGGTGTCGTCGAAGCCGTCGTCGTCAGTGTCGGTGTCGAGGGGGTCGGTGAAGTATCGGGTCGTCTCTTCGTTGTCGCTGAGGCCGTCGTTGTCCGAGTCGTTGTCGAGGTAGTCGGGGTAGGCGTCGCCGTCCGTATTGGCGGCGTTGCAACCCATCAAGGCGCCGCGCTCGATGTTGTCGTTGATGCCGTCGCCGTCGGAGTCGGTGTCGAGGTGGTTCGGCGTCCCGTCGCCGTCCCGGTCGGTCATGCCCTCGAAGTCGTCCCAGAGCCCGTCGCCGTCCGAGTCGGTGTCGTCATCGCACATGCGAATCATGGTGCCCGTATCTCCGGGACCAATTCCGCCATCCCTTGGCGTGCGTCCGCCTGTGGTGCAGGCGCCGAGCAAACTCACGAGAAGACCCAACAAAAACCAACGCATATACGACCTCCAACGGCTTCGAAGGAGGCAGTGTAGGCCCTGGTGTGCAAAATCCGTACGTGGGTTGTGAGGGATCTCTCGCGGCCCGGGCGGATCAGGTCAATTCGATGATGATCGCAGTGATGTTGTCCCGGCCGCCGCGCTCGTTCGCCATCTCGATGAATTTGCGGGCTGCGATGCGGGGGCCCAGGTCGACGACCGTAGGAATCTCCTCGTCCTCGAGGTAGCCGTGCAGCCCGTCGCTGCAGACGAGATAGTTGTCGCCTTCGCGAATCTCGAACATGTGCGTATCGACCTGCACGTAGTCCCGGCTGCCTACCGCTCGGGTAATCACGTTCTTGTGCGGGGAGACGGCGGCCTCTTCCTCGGTGATGATGCCCTGTTTGACCTGCCAGGCGACGAGGGTGTGGTCTTCGGTGAGCTGCGTCGAATAGCCATCTCGGATCAGATAGACACGGCTATCGCCCACCTGGGCGGTGAATCCGAACCTATTGGTGAGCAAGAGGATCGAGAGCGTCGTGCCCATGCCTTTTTGCTCGGGATCGTTCTGGGCGATGGCAAAAACCATGTAGGTCGCGGCCTGGGCCGCTGCCTCGAGCAGGCGCATGACCGCCCTAAAGGTCTCGGGGGAATCGTCGCCGGCCATGAGCTTGTCGACGCAGTCGTAGCCCCTTTTGACCATGCCGTGCACGGTGTCGACGGCTTCCTTGCTCGCGACTTCCCCGGCCGCGTGGCCGCCCATTCCGTCGGCCACGATATAGAGCCCGAGCTCATCTTCGATGAAGAAGGCGTCTTCGTTGACGACTCGTCGCCGCCCAACGTCCGTCAGTCCCGCACTCTGCTTTTGCACACGCGCCTCGGTTGCGGAGGGTAGTCGGCGAGGCCCGGCGAGGGCAAGCATGAGAATTAGCCCCCCTCTTGAATCGAATGGCCCGGAGGGCCATCTATAGACCTGTGACGAAGCACCAACGGCGGCGAATCGCGGCACTGATGCCGCTGATCGTGCTCTTCTGGGCCCTGGGAGCCGCCCCGGCCACAGCCCAGGAGCTGAATGACGCCCGCCGGATCGCGATCGCTGAGCGCCTCAGCCGGTCCACGGTGACCGTCTCCGTCCCGCGCCAGGGCATCGGTTCGGGATTCGTGGTGGGGGCTGAGCGATTCATCGTCACCAACGGACACGTCGTCGAGGGGGCCGGCCGGCGCCCGGTCTCCGTGCACTTCCCCGGCGGGGAGATCCTCGCGGCCAACGTCCTGGTGATCGACCCCCGGACCGACCTCGCCGTTCTTCAGGTCGCGGGCCGTGTGCCGGCCCCTCCGATCGCCCTCGGCGAGTCGGACCGGGTCCGGGTGGGCCAATCGGTCCTCGCCTACGGGAGCCCCCACGGCCTCAGCGGCACCCTGACCCAGGGGATCGTCAGCGCCCTCCGCGACAACCTCCGGGGCGTCGGGAACGGTCGCATCCGGGGTCTCATCCAGACCGACGCGCCGATCAACCCGGGCAACTCCGGTGGGCCCTTGGTCGACGCTCGCGGCGAAGTCATCGGGGTCAATACGTTGATCATCTCCCAGGCCGGGGGAAGCGAGGGCATCGGCTTTGCGGTGCCATCGAGGTTGGTCCGGCGCCTGATTCGAGATCTTCGGGACCGTCTCCAGAATCCTCGGGTACAGAGACCGGAAGCTCCGGCTCCGGCTCCGGCTCCGGCTCCGGCTCACGCAGCGGCCGCGCCTTTGCCGGTTTGGCTCGGTATCGAAGGGGACGCGTTCTCGGGCTTTGGCATTCGTGGCATCCGCGTGCAGCGGGTCATCCCCGGCGGGCCGGCGGCGACGGCGGGGATCCGCGGCGCCGAGGACCCGGCCCCGGCGGTCATTCGCCGGATGAATGTGCCCTGGACCGGATACGTCATCCTCGCCCTCGACGGGCACCCCGTCCGCGGTTGGCCCGACATGATCCGCCTCCTCGGGGGAAAGCATCCCGGGGACCGGGCGACCCTCACGATTACGGTGCCCCAAGGGGGCATGGAGGGTAGCGCCGTGGTCGAGCTGGGCGCGCCTCCGCCGTCGCCTGCGCCGTCGCCTGCGCCGTCGCCGTGAGCCGAAAAGGCGCTATGCTCCGCGGCCAATGACCGATGCGATTGAGCTCCAGGACCGGGACCAGGCGATGGCGCACCTCGCGCACCTCATCGCCGCGGCGTCCGGGGCTCCCATCGACACTCCCCGCCTGGCCCTCGGGCCGGCCACCGAGGCTCTGGCCCTCGCCGTCGAATTGCTCGAGGCAGACGATCCTGACGAGGCCCGTCGGGCGTACCTCGAGGTGCAGCGGGCCAACGCTCTGCGTCTCGTCGGACGTGAACACGATGAGGAAGCCCTCGCGCTCTTCGAGGGGGTCCTCGGGCGATGCACGGACAAGCAACAGACCGCAGCGACGCTCTTCGACCTGGGCCTCTTTCATAAGTCTCGCGGGCGTTTCGCCGAGGCTTTCGACGGCTTCACGCGCGCCCGGGACGCGGGGCTCGAGGGCAAGAGCCTCTTCTTCAATCTCGCCGCCGCCGCCACGGCGCTCGGGCGCGGCGAGGCGGCCCGGGACGCCTGGGCAGCCCTCGGCATCGCCCTCGACGTCAACGCCGCGGGCATGCCCTACGGCGCTGTCCCGGGGCCGGTCGAGTTGCGCGTGCCGACCCGCGGAAGCGGCCACGGCGTCGCTCCGGTGGTCCCCGACGAGGCCCTGAGCTTCGAGGTCGTGTCGGTTGCGCCGATAAGCCCCTGCCACGGCGTCGTGCAGACGCCGACGCTCCGGGACTCCCCCGTCGACTATGGCGACGTCGTCCTCTGGGACGGGACCCCGGTCGCCATGAAAGAGGTCGACGGACGCGCGGTCCCACGCTTCCCGTTGCTCGAGATCTTACGCCGGGGAGACGAGCGGCGCTTACGCTTCGTGGCCCTCGAACAGGACGCCGGGGACCTCGACGTCCTCGGCGCAGCGTTGCCCGAAGGCGCCGAACTCTTCGCCCTCGAGGCCCGGGTGGAGGTCGTCTGTCCGCGCTGCGCCGCCGGCGATGCCTTCGTGAAACACCAGCACGGCACGCCGGAACCCCACCGTCTCGTCTATGGCAAGCTCATCGCTGCCCTCGCCGTCGACCTCCGGTCCCTGAGCGACGCCCTCACCGAGGCCATGCGCGGCGCCGGCCGCGTCTCCCTCGCGGTGCCCGATCTCTACGACGCCCTCGGGGACGCGAAGCGCGCTGGCCAAGAACACCAGGCTTTTCGAGGCATCGAGCAGGTCGCACTTCGCAAGGGCCTCGCCGGGGCCCATTGATGCGCGACGCTGGACCGCTCCCGACCGAGCAGCATCGCTACGAAGGCCTCCCCAAACTTGCCCTCGCCGAGGTGCACTTCCGCCGAGAGCGCGTCTTCCTCGTCTTCGCCGGGCTCTTCCTGGGCACTCTGACGATGCTGAACATCCTCGGCATCACCCACTTCATCGACCTCTCCTTCGACGCCCTGGGCATGCACGTGCCGGTCCCCCTCGCGATCGGTGTGCTCCCGTACCCGGTGACCTTCCTCTGCACGGACTTCATCAGCGAAATCTACGGCCGGCGACGAGCAAACGAAGTGGTCTTCATGGGCCTCGTTCTCAACGGCTGGGTCGTCTTCATCGTATGGCTCGGGGGCGTCCTGCCGACCGCGATGCCCCCGGAGGAGAGCGTCTTCATGCGGGTCCGAGAGCTGACCTTCGGGGCCGTCACGGCCTCGATGGTGGCTTACCTCGTCGCCCAGTTGGTAGACGTCCAGCTCTTCCACTTCTGGAAGCGCCTGACCGCCGGCCGCCACCTGTGGCTCAGAAACAACGGCTCGACCCTCGTCAGCCAGCTCGTCGACACCGTGGCCGTGATCCTCATCACCCACTACTTGGGGGCCCTGCCGATCGCGGCGGATGAGGCCGTCGGGCCCCAGCTGGCCGCCTACATCGGCGCCGGCTACGTGTTCAAGATGGCGACCGCGCTCATCGATACGCTGCCGTTCTATGTCGGGGTTCACCATCTTTCCCGCTATTTGCGGGTGGCCCCGGCCGGCCTCGTTGACGGTTCGTTGGCGCCTAACGGCGGGGAGGGGGCTCTCGGGTGAAGTCCCTGGGGGGGCGTGCTAAGTCTTTTTCCATGTTCCGACAGGCAAAACTGGGCTTGGCCGTGGCGGCTGTGGCTCTTTCGGCATTCTCCCTAGTCGCATCGGCGACGGTCCTCGAAGAGGTCTCCCTCGAGGACATGGCCCTCCAGTCCGACGCCATCGTTCACGGCGTCGTCGTGCAGACGGGGGCCCGCCTGGTCATGGACGATGACGGGGCCGAACCCCATACGTTGACCACCATCCGGGTGATCGAGTCGCTCAAGGGCGACCTGGGCTCGACGGTCATCGTCCGCGAGCGGGGCGGTGAGACCCAGGGGCGCGGCATGTGGATCGCGGGCACCCCCCGCTACACCGTCGGCGAAGAGGTCGTCGTCTTCCTCGAGCGCTGGACCACCCGCCCCAACTCCTTGCGCACCTTCGGCATGATCCAGGGCAAGTTCCGGGTACGCCACACCCTCGGCGGCGGCCCGGTCTCGGTCGAGCGTGACCTCGATGGCGTGGGCTTTGCTCACTGGGCCGACGACGGGACGATGAGCGTCCAACACCGGGAAGCCGGGCCGGCAGCGGCCCTCGATACCTTCCTCGCCTTCGTCGAAGCCAGTGTGCACGGAGGCGGCCGATGAAGGCGCCCTCGTCCGTTCTTCTCTTCGCTATGGTCGCCATCATCGCCGGGTCGACCGTGCCCAACGTCGCCAGCGCCTGGAGCTACATCGACCCGTCGGCGCCTCGGTGGTGCGGCGAAGCGGACTATGCCCTCCAGTCTCCCGGGTCCGCCGACCTGGGCGTCGACACGACGGAGGCCGAAGTTCGGCGCGGCATGGACGATTGGACGCGCGTGGCGTGCAGCGGTCTGCGCACCCGCTACACCGGACAGACCAGCTCCTCGACATCGACCCGCGACGACAACTCCGTCGTCGGGTGGCGCGAGTCCAGCTGGGGCAGTAGCTCGAGCGCCATCGGCGTGACCATCCCCCAGTGGAGCTTTCGCCCGGGCGAGCGGCCTTGCATCGTCAACGCCGACATGGAGATGAACGGCGTCAACTACCGGTGGACCACCAGCCCCGGCGACGGTCGCGGATCCGTCAACGCCTACTCCATCGTCCTGCACGAGGGCGGCCACTACATGGGCCTGGGGCACTCGAGCATTCCCGGCGCCGCGATGGACACCAGTTACAGCGCCGGCGTCGACGCGCTGACCGCAGACGACGAGGCCGGAATCTGCAATCTCTACCCGGGGACGGGGGTCGACTGCTCGACCGTTGGCTGCCCCGGCGGCTTCGAATGCCTTTCTGGGACCTGCGAGGCCATCCGGGGTGACGGGACGCTCTGCTCTCCGTGCACTGCCAACTCCGACTGCGGCGGGCCCGAGGACCTCTGCATTCGACTCGGTGATGGCGCCACTTATTGCACGACCGCGTGCAGAAGCGCCGCCGATTGCGGAGAGAACTCTTGCTTCCGCACGAGCGCCGGCGGCGGACAATGTGCCCCCGTCGACGCCACGGGCAACGCGACCTGCGCTGGCTCCGTCCCGGTGGGCCCCGAGTGCACCACCAACGCAAACTGCCCAGCGACTCAGCTCTGCGATGCGTCCGGCAGCTGCGTGCCGCGGCCCGTCGACCTGGGCGGCCTCGGCGACCCCTGCACCGACGGAGCCGGATGCAACTCCGGCGAGTGCATTGCCTCTCCCGATGGGAGCTTCTGCTCCGACACCTGCGACTGGCTCGACCCCACGAGCTGTGGCGCGGGCTACTACTGCGACGGCGAAGCCCTGGGTACCTGCGGGTCGGGGCGCTGTGTGCCCGGTGGCGCCGGGGCTGGCGGCCTCGAAGCGGCGTGCGGCCAGGATACCGACTGCGACTCTCTCTACTGCGTCGACGGGGCATGCGCCGAGCCGTGCACGCCCGGCGGCGTCGATGCGTGCGCCGAAGGGTACTCGTGCCTGAGGGGCACGCTGCCCTTGCCGTCTTGCGGCTACTGCCAGAGGGCCGGGGCCGTCGGTGATACCTGCGCAGAAAACAGCGACTGCGCGAGCGGCCAGTGCGCCGAGCGCGGTGACATCACCTTCTGCACGGCCTTCTGTACCGAGGCGACGGACTGCCCCGAGAGCTTCACCTGCGCCGCGGCTGGCGACGTCAGCGTCTGTGCTCCGCCTGATGGCTACGTACCGCCGACCGGCATGACGCCGGGCACCCCGCGTGATGGCGGCGGCTGTGGCTGCGATCTGCCCGGCGGTCAGCGCCACGCCCCGTGGGCGCTCTTCGTCGCCGTCCCAGCGTTGATCTGGCTGCGTCGCCGTCGTAAGGGATGACGTCGGGGCCGCGGGGCCCCATAGAGCGCCTTCCCTTTGACCGTCCCCACGCCCAAGCCCAAGAGCCTCTTCGCCTATCTGCGGCCGCACCGGCGGTCCCTGGTGTCGGGCGTGGTCTTGTTGCTGGTCACCAACGGCCTCGACAAGGCCATCCCGTGGCTCTTGCAGTACGCCGTCGACTCGCTGCGCGAAGGCCGCCTCGCTGACGTCGGGCGCTACGCCATCTGGGTCATCGCCATCGCGGCGGTGATGTGGTTCTTTCGGTCGGGGTCCCGAATCGTCATGTTCAACGTCGGCCGCGACGTTGAATACGAGCTGCGCAACGAGTTCCTGGCGCGGCTGCATCTGCTTGGCGGGGCGTTCTTTCGCCGCATGCCGACCGGCGACATCATGAGCCGGGCCACCAACGACCTCACTCAGGTTCGCCTGCTCACGGGCTTCGGGACCATGCACAGCGTCAACACGGTCTTCGCTTTCGGCGGGGCTCTCGCGCTGATGATCGCTATCTCACCCGAGCTCACGCTCTGGGCGCTCACGCCGATGCCGCTCTTCGTCGTATCGACGCGGTGGTTCGCCAAACAGATGTACGGCCGGAGCCGCGACGCCCAGGAGGCCCTCGCCGCCCTCGCGGACCGCGCCCAGGAGAACCTGTCGGGCATCCGCCTGGTGCGTGCCTACGCCATCGAAGACCACGCCGAAAAGATCTTCGACGTCGCCAACGAGCGGGCTCTGCATCACAACATGCGCTTGGTCATCATCCGCGGGGTGATGTGGCCCGTGATGATGGCCCTGAGCTCCATCGGGACCCTGGTCGTCATCTGGGTCGGCGGCTCCATGGTCGTCAGAGATGAACTCACCATCGGTCAGTTTGCGGCCTTCAATGCCTACCTCGCCCAGCTCATCTGGCCGACGATGGCCCTCGGCTTCATCCTGTCCGTGCTCCAGCGCGGGCGCGTCTCCTACGGGCGCGTGCGCGAGGTCCTCGACGCCGAGCCCGAGATCGTCGAGGCCGCGGAGCCGCTGCCCGTGCGCGGCGAAGGGGCCGTCTCGATCCGGGGGCTGCGCTACGAATACGACGGCCGAGAGGTGCTCGCCGGCGTCGACGCTGACGTGGCGGCAGGGGGCTCCCTGGCGGTCGTTGGGCGGACCGGCTCCGGCAAGTCCACCCTCGCGGCTCTTCTGCCGCGCTTGCTGCCCACCCCCGCTGGGGCGGTGCACCTCGATGGGGCCGACGTGACCGAAGTGGAGCTCGCGCCGCTACGCAAGACGGTCGGTTACGCCCAACAAGAGCCGTTCCTCTTTTCGTCGACCATCGCCCGCAACATCGCCTTCGCCCTCGACGACCCGGAGGCTCCGAACACCGAGGAACAGGTCCGTCGGGCCGCCTCCGAGGCCGCCATCCTCGAAGAGATCGAGGGTCTGCCCGACGGCTTCGATACCGTCGTCGGTGAGCGCGGGGTCCAGCTCTCGGGCGGGCAGAAGCAGCGCATCTCCCTCGCCAGGGCGCTCTTGAACGAGCCCGCGGTCTTGGTCCTCGATGACCCGCTCTCGGCGGTCGATGCGCGAACGGAGGCGACGATCCTCAATGCCCTCGACCGGGCCGGGGAAGGGCGCACCCTGATCCTCGTCACCAACCGCATCGCCGCCGCCGCGCGCACGGAGCAAATTGTCGTCCTCGATGCAGGCAAGGTGGTCGAGCGCGGCACCCACGCCGAGCTCAAGGCCGGCGGCGGTCTCTACGCGCGCCTCGCCCAGCGTCAGGCCCTCGAAGAGGAGCTCTCCGGGCTATGAGCGCCGAAGCGAGAGGAGCGGCCCCGAAGGGCGGGCTGATGGTCAGCGGCTTCCACGACGAAGCCGAGGTCGAAGACGACCAAGACCTGCGCCTGCTCGGTCGCCTACTGCCGTTCCTGAAGCCCCACGCGATGCTCCTGACCTTTGCGTTTTTGCTGCTGCCGCTGACCGCGGTCGCCTCCCTCGTTCAACCCTACCTGGTCAAGCTGGCCATCGACGCGGCCCTCGTAGAGCGCAGCACCAGCGCGCTGCTGACCGTCGTCATCTACTTCGCCATCAGCTTGGTCGGGGAGTTCGTGACGCGCTTCGGTCAGGGCTACCTGATGCAGCTCGCCGGGCAGCGCACCATGGCCGACCTCCGGCGCACGGTCTTCCGCCACATGCAGGGGCTCCGGGTCGGCTACTACGACCGAACCCCCGTCGGCCGCGTCGTCACCCGCGTCACCAACGACGTCGACAGCCTCAGCGAGTTCTTCGCCTCGGGCGCGGTCACGGCCCTCGGCGATGTGCTCATGCTCGTCGGCATCGTGGCGTTCATGTTCTACCTCGACTGGGAGTTGGCGCTGCTCGCTCTCGCGGCGATCCCACCCCTCGGCGCTGTCATCGCGTTCTTCCGCAAGTATGCGCGCCGGGCGTTCCGGGACATTCGCGCCCGCGTCGCTCAGCTCAACGCCTACCTCGCGGAGCAGGTCAACGGGGTGGCCGTGGTCCAGGCCTTTGGCCGCGAAGCGCGCTGCCTCGACGAATACCGATGGATCAACGCTGGCTACCGGGACGCCAACTACCGGGCCATCCGCTTCGACGCGCTGCTCTTTTCGGTCGTGGACTCCGTAGCCACGGCCTCCGTCGCCATCGTGCTCTGGTACGCGTCGACGCGCGCCGAGCTCGCCGATCCCACCGTCTCCGCGGCCTATATCGGCACCGTCGTCGCGTTCTATCAATACATCCAGCGCTTCTTCGTTCCCATCCGGGACCTGTCGACGAAGTACACGCTCATCCAGCACTCCCTCGCCGCCGCCGAGCGGGTTTTCGGCTTGCTCGATACCGACGAGCCGGACGCTCCCGTGCGGCCAAGAGACCGCCGCGATGTGCCGCCCGAGGTCCCGCCGGGAGTATGCGCGGCCTTCCGCAACGTGACCTTCGGCTACCGGGAAGGGCACCCCGTCCTCCACGACGTCTCCTTCGACGTGCGCCGCGGCGAGACCCTGGCCCTCGTGGGCGCCACCGGCTCGGGCAAGACGACGACCACCTCGCTGCTCTTGCGCCTCTACGACTACGAAGAGGGCCACGTGCTCATCGACGGAGAGGATGTGCGCGACATCGAACGGCACGACCTACGCGGTCGCTTCGCCGTCGTGCAGCAGGACGTATTCCTCTTCGCGGGCACGGTCCTCGAGAACATCACCCTCGCCGAAGAGGTCGACCGGGACCGAGCCCGGGATGCCCTCGATCGGGTTGGCGCCCTCGGCATGCTCGACCAGCGGGAGGGTGGCCTCGACGCGAAGGTCGATGAACGTGGGCAGACTTTCAGCGCGGGAGAGCGTCAGCTGCTCGCATTCGCCCGGGCGCTCTACCGAGACCCAGAGATCCTCATCCTCGATGAGGCCACGGCCAACATCGACAGCGAGACCGAAGCCAAGCTGCAGCACGCCGTGGCCGAGCTCGTCGAAGGCCGTACTTCCCTAGTCATCGCCCACCGCCTGTCGACGATCCGCAATGCCGATCGCATCTTGGTCTTCCACCAAGGCAAAATTGCGGAGCAGGGCACCCACGAAGAGCTCCTCGCGGCCCAGGGGATTTATGCCCGGTTGCACCTCCTTCAGTTCGAAAACCCCGACGAAGAGGCCCCTGCAGCGCCCCCAGCGTGAAGTGAAGGGGGGTATCCCCGTATGAGGATAGGCAAAATGAGTCCCCGGGGAGCTTGAGCCGGGCGGCCCGAGGGCGTTATTCTACTGCGCGAAAACCCGAGTTTCCGGAGGGTTTTCCCAAGCAAGGCGCGATGCCTCCCGTCGTTTACGGCAAATACCAACTTCTCGAACTTCTAGCCCGGGGGGGCATGGCGGAGGTCTTCAAGGCCAAGAGCCATGGCGTCGAGGGGTTCGAGAAGATCCTCGTGATCAAGAGGATCCTTCCGGACCTCAGCGAGAACCCTCAGTTCGTCGAGATGTTCATCAACGAGGCGAAGATCGCCGTCACGTTGAGCCACGCAAACGTGGTCCAGGTCTTCGACCTCGGGCGCGCCGACGACACCTACTTCATCGCGATGGAGTACGTCGCCGGCTTCGACCTCGCGACGGTCCTGAAGCAGGGCGCCAAGCACGGTCGGCCGCTCCCGCCGGAGCTCGCCGTTTACATCATCAGCGAGATCGCCAAGGGCCTCGACTACGCCCACCGCCGCCGCGACGCGTCCATGCGGCCCCTCAACATCGTGCACCGCGACGTATCGCCGCAAAACGTCCTCCTCAGCTTCGAGGGCGAGGTCAAGCTCACCGACTTCGGCATCGCCAAGGCCCGCACGACGGTCGACGAAGCCGAAGAAGACGGGGTGCTCAAGGGCAAGTACGCCTACATGTCCCCGGAGCAGGCGAGCGGTCGGGATGTCGACTCGCGGACGGACATCTTCGCCCTCGGCACCTGCCTCTACGAAGCTCTCGCTGGCCGCAGCCCCTTTGCCCACGAGTCGGCGTACGAGACCCTGAAGCTCGTCCGCGACGGCGAGTGTGCGCCGGTGGACGAGGTCGCCGACCAGGTCCCCGAAGAGCTCTCGCAGATCGTCTCGGTGGCGATGAGCCCCGACCCCGACGAGCGGCACCCCAACGCCGGCCGACTCTACGAAGACCTGATTCAGTTTCTCTACTCGAGCGGCCGGCGGGTCGGCGCCCACGACCTGTCGCGGTACCTCGACGAGCTGCGCGAAGCGGGAGAGCGCAAGGGCGTCGACAGCTCGAACGAGATCATGGCGTCGTTCCACGTCGACGCGGCGGCTATCGCCCACGAAGGCCCGGGGGCGACGCCCGCCGAGGCCCCGAGCAGCAAGGGCACGGGGGCCGGGAGTCGGCCCGGGAGTCGGCCGCGGAAGTCGTCGGCGACCTTCGGAGCGCCGGAGCGTCGGGACGTCACCAGCCTCGCGGTGTTGATCGAACCCCAGGACCAGACGCCGCCGAGCACCATTCACTCCCTCCTGAAGCGCTTCGGGGGCACGATCACCGAAGAGGCCAAGACCTCGGATGGCCGTTGGCTCATCGTGATGTTCGGTTCCGTCGACGCCGACGGGCGCGACACCGAAGCGGCGACGCGATGCGGCCTGCGTATCTCCCGAGCGGCGGAGGCCTCACGCCAGGGCGCCGAATACGTCGGGCTCCGGGTCGGCGTTCACACCGGGCGCTTGCATGCGGACCCCGAAGGCGAGGTCTTGACCGACGAGGCCTATCACAGGCTCCTCGACAAGACTCGCGCGCTGGCTCGCCGGGGTGACCCCGGGCGCGTCATGCTCAGCCCCGCCGCGCATCGATCGGTGCGTACGCTCTTCAGCTTCGACGAGGAGAGTCACGAAGGGGGCGCCGCCGTCGCCCTCGGCGAGAAGAGCATGGCGGATGTGCACGGCAAGTTCGTGGGTCGCCGCAACGAGCTGCGCCGCATCGGCGAAATCCTCGCCTTCGCCAACCAAGGGCGCCGGCGCATCATCGCCGTCGTCGGTGAGCCGGGGACCGGGAAATCACGGCTCATCTCCGAGACCGTGCGCCGCTTCCGCCTTGGAGGGCACGATGTCGGCATGCACATCGTGCGGCTGACCCGACAGGGGCGGGACGTGCCCCTGTCCGCCATCCGCGAGATGCTCCAGGTCGTCCTCGGTATCGACGAACTCGACCCCGCACCCCTCATTCGCGACAAGGTGGCCCGGCTCCGGGAGCTGGGTCTCGCGTCCGCAGAGATCCGCTCGGTCGGCATCGCCCTCGGCCTCGACCACGAGGACACGGTGGCCGGGGCCGTCCCCGGACGCCGCCCCCTCATCGCCGGCGTCGCCCACATCGCGACGCGCTTGGCTGAGGACCGGCTCACGGTCTTCGCTTTCGACGGCGTCGAATACATGGACGAAGAATCGCAGGGCCTCATCAGCCGCTTGCTGAGAGACTCCCCCGACAGCCGCCTCGGCGTCGTCGTCGCCTACCGCCGGGGCCACGTGCACCCATGGTCAGATCTGCCCGGGTACCACGAAGTCGAAGTCGGGCCCCTCGACGACGAAGACGTGATGCGCCTCGTCGGTGATCGCCTCGGGGCGGAAGAGGTGCCGATGGACCTCCTCCGAGACGTCAAAGCCAAGAGCGGCGGCAACCCCCTTTACCTCGAGGAGTACCTCGCGGCCCTCGAGGACGCCGGCGCCTTGGTGATCAAGGACGGGAAAATCCACTACCGCCGCGACATCGCCGAGGTCGAGGTGCCGAAGACCCTCCGCGGCATGGTCGCGGCTCGGGTAGCGCGCCTGGGTCAGGTCGAGCGGCAACTGCTGTCGGTTGCGGCCGTGGTCGGGCCGCGCTTCACGGCCGACATCCTCTGCCGCGTCGCCGGGCTCACGCCGCGGGCCGTGTCCCGGTCCCTCAATTTGCTCGAGACCCGCACCATCGTCCTGCGCAAGGGGCCGAGCGAGTACGAGTTCACCCACGAACTGCTCGGAGATGTGCTCCGGGACAGCCTCACCCTCGAGGGCAAGAAGCGGCTGCATTCGGCGGTCGCCTACGGGCTCGAGGAGCTCTATCCGGAGCGCACCGAGGAGCTCGCCGAGCGCCTCGCTTACCACTTTCGCCTCGGCGGCGACAAGGCCAAAGCGATCGACTATCTCGTGCGCGCGGCCGACCGCCTCGAGACCGAACACTCCCTCGACGCTGCGGTCGGCAACCTGGTCAAGGCCATCGACCTGCTCGGCCAGACCCAATCACCGGACCGGGATCGGGTGCTGAACCTCTACCGACGGGTCGGTGAGCTCGCGTTCCGGAGCCGCAACCTCACGGCGGGCGCCGACCAGATGGCCGCGGGCCTCGAACTGGCCGAGGAACTCGGGCGGGACGAGTTCGTGGCCCGTTTCGCGATGATGCGGGGCCGGTTGTTGGTGAATGCAAACGAGTTCGAGGAAGGGCGCAAGTGGCTCGAACGCGCCCGGGATGTCGCCGGGCGGCTCAGCAATCGTGAGCTTCTCCGCGACGTCACCCTGGCCACCGCCGAGGGGTACAACAGGAACGGCCAGTACGCGAGCGCGAGCGGCCTCCTCGAAGAAGCCCTGGCCCTGTCCCGGGATACGGGAGACCTGAACGCCCAGATCCGTTGCCTCATTCCTCTGGCCTTGGCTGTGGCGGCGGTCGGCGATGAGGACAAAGGCCGGGGGCACCTCGAGGAGGCTCGCCGCCTCGCGGGCATGCACCCCGACCGCTACACAGACATCGAGCTCCTCAAGACCGAGGCTCTGATCGCCTTCTACCTGCGCCAGCATCAGGGGGTCGTCGACGCCTCGGCCCGAGCCCTCGAACTCTCGAAGGAGTGGGGCTTCTGGCACGAGGCGGCGGTCAACGCCCACAACCTGGGAGAGGGGTACCTGCGCCTCGGGGACTTCAAACGCGCCTTCTCGAACCTCCGGTACAGCTACGAGCTCGCCAAGGAGCACAGCGCGACCCGAATCGAGTACATGAACCTCCGGGTCCTCGGCTTCATCGATGCCGTGCGTTTCGAGTCTCCCGAAGGCCGACGCCGATTGGTCGAGGCGACCGAATTCGCGAAGCGCCACGACTATCATTGGGACTACGTGCAGTCTCTTTACATGCTCGGGATCGCCGAAGCGCACCTCGATGACCCGGAATCTGCACGCCAGCATCTGCGGGAGGCCATGCGTCTCGCAGCGGAACTCGGGGATTCCCGGAACCGCGTCGACTCTGAAGCCGCCCTCCGGGCCCTCGATGCCGGTGATCCGCTGCCCATGCCGGGGTAGGCCGTGACCGATTGGTCCGCTGTAGGGCGAAGGCTTACCCTTTCCACGGGGGGGCCAGGCGGTGTAAAATCTGCACGATTGCTGCGACCTCGGGTCGGGAGGCGCCGCCAAGTTGTATTAATGCGCGTTCGTCATCTCGGGATCCTCTTCGTGTTGCTCTCGGTGGGTTTGCCGGCTTCTTCGGCCTACGCCCAGGTCGAGCTGTCGACGGCCGAACGCCAGGCCGCCGCCGAGGCGGCCTATGATCGCGGCACCCGGGCGTACCGCGGCGGGGACTACTCCCAGGCGGCGCAGTGGTGGGAGACGGCCAACGAGCTCGCACCGGCGGCCGCAGCGGCGCTCCAGGCGGTTCGTGCCCATCAGCGCGACGGCAACTTTCTCCGCGCCGCAACCATGGTGATCTTCGTCCGAGAGCAGTACGGCGAAGACCAGGTCCCGGAGCGCTTCCAGACGCCGGTAGAACGGGCCCGGACCGAGGGCCTCGAGGTTCGCGTTTCGTGCGAGCAGTGTGAACTCGAGGTCGACGGCGAGCGGGAAATCTTTCGCACGCTCTTCCTGAGCGCCAACGTCGAACATACGCTCGCGGCGACCTTCGAGGAGGGCCCGGCAGAGGAGCGCCTCACCGGGGCCCCGGGCGAATCCCTCGACGTCGAACTCGTTGCCCCGGATCCGGAGCCCGTCGTGGCGCCGCCGGCGGGGGTGGCCCCGGCGCCCGGGGCTCCCGCACCCGACGAGCCTTCGGGCATCTCCCCGGTCTTCTTCTGGACGGGTCTCGGCCTGACCGCCGCGACCGGTGGGGTGGCCATCTGGTCCTGGGTCGACACCTTGGATGCCGCCGCGGACTACGAGGACACGCCGACGCAGGAGAAGCTCGACGCCGGCCGGGACCTCGAGCTGCGCACGACCATCCTCGTCATCGCAACGGGGGTGCTCGGGGCCGCGACCCTGACGACTCTATTCTTCACGGACTGGTCCGGCGATGAGGAGGACCCGTCCGAGGCCTCCCTCGACTACTTCGGCGTCGCCCCCCTCGCCGAGGGTGGGCTCAGCGTCGGGGCCGGGGGCCGTTTCTGATGAACGGCCCGGCCGAGTCCAGCAAGACCAGCAAGACCAGCAAGACCAGCAAGGCCCGCAAAGACTGGCTCGTCGGCCAGCGAATCGACCGCTACCACATCCTCCAGCGCCTGGCCTCCGGGGGCATGGGGGCGGTCTACGTGGCCCGCGCCACCGGCAAGGGCGTCTTCGAGCGCCTGGTCGCCATCAAGGTGCTGCATCCTCACCTCGCTGACGAAGAAGAGTTCATCTCGATGCTCCTCGACGAGGCCCGCCTCGCGGCCCGCATTCGGCACCCGAACGTCGTGGCGACCCTCGACGTGTCGGATTGGGAAGACCTCCACTACCTCGTCATGGACTACGTCGAGGGGGACCACCTCGCCGCATTGCTCACCCAGGCCTTCAAGACGAAGACGCGTTTGCCGCTCCGGCCGGCGCTCCGGATCATCTACGAGGCCATCGCCGGGCTCACCGCCGCCCACGAGCTCACCGACGGCAGCGGCGATTCCCTCAACCTCGTGCATCGCGACGTGTCTCCCCAGAACATCCTCGTCGGCGTGGACGGCGTCTCCCGCCTCACGGACTTTGGGGTCGCCAAGGCGGAATATCGTCTCTCTTCGACGCGCGAGGGGACCTTCAAGGGCAAGCTCGCCTACACCGCCCCCGAGACGGCGAGCCAGGCCCACGCCGAGCAGCGGTCGGACCTCTTCGCCATGGGCATCGTTCTCTGGGAGGTCCTCACCACCAATCGGCTCTTCAAGGCCGAGACGAACGTCGCGACCCTGAAGAAGCTCCTCGACGAGCCCATCCCGGCGCCGTCGAGCATCAACGCCGACCTCGCGCCCTTCGACGCCTTCATGAAGAAGGCCCTCGCGCGGCCCATCGACGAGCGCTTCCAGTCCGGGGCCGAGATGATGGAGGGCCTCGAACAGGCGGCGGCCGGGGCCGGAGGCATGGGCACCACCCGTGAGGTCGCCGCGCTCGTTCGAGAGATGGCCGCCGACAAGTTGGCCAAAGAGCACGCGGCCATCCGGACGGCGATCGACCGCCTCGGCGGGGAGGCCCCGAAGGCCTATTCGACCGGCCCGCACGGGGCCCTCGACGCCAACGGGTCGCCCAGCCTGCCGCCGACCACCGCCGCCAAGACCGTCTCGGAGCTGATCAGCACCGGGGGGCTGGCAGAGCCTGCCCAAGCGACGAAGAAGAACATGCACCCGGCGGTGTGGATTTCCGCGGGGGTCCTCGCGGTCGCCGCAGCGATCGGGGGGACGGTGGCCTTCATGGGCAACCGGGAGGGGCCTGTGCCTGAGGTGGCGCCTGCGCCAGAAGAGGTCGTGGCCGAAGACGTCGTCGAAGAGGTCATGGGCGAAGACGCGGCGCCCGAAGAACTGCCAGAAGAGCCGGTCGAAGAAGAAGCGGCGGCGGTCGCCCCGGTCGCGACGCCCGAAATGCGTAGGCGCGGTATGGGTATGCGCCCCCGCATGCGCCGCGCCGATGACGACGACGTGCTGTCGAATCCCTACCGCTCCAATTGATGGCTTCCATGCGGTCCGCCCTCGTCCTTTCCCTGGCTATCGGGGGCATCTCGACGACCGTCGGCGGCTGCAAGGCATTCGACGAGTCGCTCCTCGACGACGCGAGCGCCGAGTGCGTCCCGCTGCATCCGGCGCCCCGTCCCGGCGCTGGAGCGGACGGGCCAGAGCAGGTCTTTGCTCTCCGGGACGTCAACCTCGATCAGGGCATGGCCTGGCGAACCACGGGGTGGGATCTCGATGACATTTGCACCGATGCGCCAGAGTTCGTGACCGAGTGCCAGCCTCCCTCCGCCGGGGACGACATCGAGGTCGACGGGCAGTCCGGGACTGACAACGCCGTCGCCCACGAGGTCATCCCCTTCGCCATCATATCGGGAACCGTAATCGATCCTCCCTTTCGAGCTCACATGGACCAGGGCCTCGGAGTCACCCTGGTTGGGGTCCGGGGCTACGATGGGTCGGGCAACGACGACCATGTCGAGGTGACTTTTGCTCCGGCGGCCTTCGGCACGCCGCCCTTGGCCGACGGGTCGGCGCCGGCCCCGCCCACCGACGGGACCTTGCCGCCGCCCCCGGCGTGGGATGGCCAGGACTATTTCTGGGCCGACGAAGCGGCCTTCGTCGGTGGGGACCCGGCGTTCCCCGTGATTCGGGACGACAACGCCTATGTGGTGGATGGCCTGCTCGTGGCTCGACCGACCGACCGGGCGTCGTTCTTCCTCACGGCCGAGGGGCGCACCCTCGAGGTGATCTTGTCCGGAGCGCTCCTGACCGGGCGGTTCGCGGCGGACGGCCAGTCCCTCGAAGGCGTGGTGCTGGCCGGGCGGTGGGACCGGAACGACCTGGTGGCGACCCTCGGTGGCCTCGAGATATGCCCGGGGACGCCTCCCTACGACCGAATGCTCCTGCTGCTCCAGCTCCAGTCTGACATTCGGGTCACTCCGGGGTCCGGCGGGGCGACGGTGACCTGTGACGCTCTCAGCGTCGCTATCGGGTTCGCCGGGCAAGGCGTGCGCCTTGCCGGGGTCACGCCGGCGCCGCCGCGGCCGGTCAACTGCGAGTAGGGCGCCATCCCACATCGCCCGCAGGGTCCGGGGTTTGCTACGCTTCGAGTATGAAGTATTTTAGCTGCCTTAACTCCTCGTTGCTGGTGATGTGCTCGATGGCTCTCATCGCCGCAGGGTGCGGCGACGATGGGGCCCCTCCCTCCGATGCGGGCGGTGACGCGGGCCCCGCCGAGTGCGGGGACATGGACCTCGAGGGCGACGAGCTCTGCGACGACGGCAATACCGCCGACGGCGACGGCTGCTCCGCCAACTGCGCGAGCCTCGAACGCTGCGGGAACGGCTACTTGGATGCGCCCATCGGCGAGTTCTGCGATGACGGCAACTCGGTCAACGGGGACGGCTGCTCGGCCGACTGCTCCAGCGACGAGAGCTGCGGCAACTCGGTCGTGGACCTCGGTGTGGGAGAGGTCTGCGATGACGGCAATACCGATGACGGCGACGGATGTTCCGCCGATTGCATGACCGGACCGACCTGCGGCGACGGAACCGCAAACGGCGGCGAACTCTGTGATGACGGCAATACGGTTGGTGGCGACGGGTGCTCCGCGGATTGCTCGAGCGACGAGACCTGCGGCAATACGGTCACCGACGCCGGCGAAGAGTGCGACGACGGCAATACGGATGCCGACGACGGGTGTTCGGCGACCTGCACCATCGAGCGCTGCGGGAACAGTCTGACCGAAGGCACCGAAGCGTGCGACGACGGCAACAGCACCAATGGCGACGGCTGTGATAACGACTGCGCCTTCTCCTGCACGGTGGACACGGAGTGCAACGACTCGGAGGCTTGCACCGGTGTCGAGACCTGCGACGTCGGCAGCCACACGTGCACCAACCCTGCAGACCTCGCGGACGGCACCTCCTGCGGCGGGGGCAACGTGTGCAACGGCGGGGCGTGTGTCGCCTCCTCGTGCGGCAACTCCATGACCGACGGCGGGGAAGACTGCGACGACGGCAATGTGACGAATGGCGATGGCTGCGACAACGACTGTACCTACTCGTGCACCGCGGCCAGCGACTGTGATGACGGCGACCTCTGCAACGGAGCCGAGGCCTGCAACACCACGAGCCACCAATGCCAGGCCGGCAGCACCGCCTCCGACGGGACGGCATGCGACCGCGATATGATGGCGGGTACCCGGGACATCTGCCTCTCAGCAATCTGCTCGGCGAGTACCTGCGGGGACGGCTTCCTCGATACGGCGGCGATTCCGGCCGAGGTCTGTGACGACGGCAACCTCACGGCCGGTGACGGATGCGAGCCGGACTGCACCATCACCAGCACCGGGACGGGCCCCACGGCGTTCCGGGCCGTCTCCCTCGACCTCATGCACCCGCATCTCTATGCCAATGTCTTCTTCAGGTGTCGGGACATCACGGACACCGTGCCCATCGGCTCGTCCGTGAACGAGACCCTCCAGGAGAGCGTCGACGACTACACGCTCAACTACATCACCGTGCACCGGCCCCTCGATATCGCCATGGCGACCAATCCCGTCGACTTCGTTGAGGGCGTCTGCACGGCTGGGGCGACGATGGGCGACCCGCCCACCTGCCAAGAGGGCGCCCTGGGGACCACGGTGTCCTATATCGGGACCAACACCCCGGCCGGCGGCATGCCCTGCTACGACCCGGAAATGCCGAGGCAATACAACTACACGCCACCGAATACCACGTCGGGGCCATGCTTCTTGACCGACAAACACGACTTCCTGATCAGCGTGAGCGGCGTCTTGATCCCGCTCCAGGATGCCAGGGTGGCGGCTACCTACGCGGGCGGAGTGCCGCCCAACCAGCTCGTCAGCGGCGTCATCATCGGTTTCCTCAGCGAGGCCGACGCAAGGACCGCCATCATCCCCAGTACGGTCACCGCCATTGGCGGTGACCCCCTCTACGAGCACCTCGCGGACGGCGGGGCTACGGACTCCGCCTGCACCATGAACGACGACTCGGCGATGTACATGGGCCAGAACGGCTTCTGGTTCATCCTGAACTTTACATCCACAGTCGCCGACTGGCGCGGCCTCTAGCCGGCAATCGCGCCCACTCACGCCCCTCGCCGGCTTACGTCCTCGGGGCCGACCTCGAAATACCTTTGGTATTCCTTCGGCCTGCCCCTGCGGGCGCGCTCGGCGATCGACGCAAGTGGACGCGATTGCCCCAGCTGGGTCAGCTGGGACTTGGGGGGGGCGTGGTTGCTTAATTGTCTTACGGGCGGCGCCGTGCGGGGACACTGGCGGCTCCGGTCCCAATCCCGGCTATGGTCGACTGACGTCGCCCTTGGCCTTCCTGGGAGCTACTCGGTGTCGGCGGCGGGGGCCGGAGCGGCGGCGGGGGCCGGGGCGGCCATCTCGGCGGGAGCGGGAGCGGCCATCGCGGCGGGGGCGGCCATCGCGGCGGGGGCGGCCATGGTGGCCGGAGCGGCCATGGGGCTTGGGGCGACCATGCGGGCCGGGGCGACCATACGGGCCGGCGC
>JAFDCW010000163.1 GCA_019312705.1 Deltaproteobacteria bacterium | reverse complement strand
CGCCTCACGACCCCGATGTGCCAGAACCAGGACCATCCCGAGCTCACGGTCCAGAACCTCACCTTCATCGATGCAGACTCCCGGTCTGAGGACGTATTCGAGGGGGGCGGCGCGATCTGGGTGCGCGGCGGCCGCTTCAAGGTCGTCAACAGCCGCTTCTTCAACAACCGGTGCGCCGATGTCGGCCCGGATGTCGGTGGCGCCGGGATTCGGGTCCGCAGCCAGTACGAGGGGCGCCCGGTCTACGTGGTGAATACCACCTTCGGGGGCGCCGAGGGTTTTGGCAACGTGTGCTCGAACGGCGCGGGCATCAGCAGCATCGGCGTATCGTGGACCGTCATCAACAGCCTCTTCACCCACAACTCGGCGATCGGCAACGGCGGCAATCCGATGGGCGCCGGCACCCCCGGGGGCGGCAGCGGCGGGGCCATCTACAACGACGGCGCAACGATGACCCTGTCGCTCTGCGGCACGCGCATCCAGCACAACGACGTGGTCCAGCACGGCAGCGCAATCTTCTTCGTCACCAACGACCACACCGGCGACATGCGCATCGACCGCTCGGTCATCACCATGAACACCGGCGGCTCCTGGTATGAGACCTATCCACAGATCTCGAACCACGGCGATACGCCCATCGTGGTGACTGACTCGGTCATCGAGTAGCCCCTCGCGGGGCCTCCGGACCCCGCATGGCGGCGCCCTTCACGGGGCTGGCTCCTGCAGTCGCCGGCGCCGGTGTGCGCCCCGGGCGTTTTTGCTGCGTTTATGGCGCGCAGGGTGCCTTCTCGCGGTGGCACGAAGACTGCTTAGGCATGGCCCATGAGTTACCGTTCCCTCACCCTCGTACTGCTCCTGGCCCTCGGCTGTGCTGCCGCGGGACCGGCCGATGGTCTCGGGGACCCTGCGGCCGGCCTCGGCGGCAAGGCCGACAACGCGGCGCCGTCGGCCCCCTTCCCCATCCCCGACAGCTACCGCCTTCCCCTGCCCCTCGAGGAATCGCCCTCGGGCGGGGCCGATTTCACCTTCTGCTCGAACGTCGAGCGCTTCGTGCTCCTGCCCCTGGTCCTCGACGTCGCGGACGCCGAGGCCGAGTGCGACACCTGGTTCGGCCGGGCCTGCTGGCGTGAGCCCGAGGCCGGCGAGGTCACCGACACCGCGGGCTGGGGCCCCGTCATGATGTCGGACGACGACGATGCGGAACTCACCTGGGCGCTGGGCGTGACCGCCCCCGGCGAGGCCGGCGGCCCTGGCACCATCGAGGCCGGGCTCTACACCGTGGATGTGCGCCTTCCGGTAATGCACGGGGCCGGCGACCTCCGCGACCGGTCCGTGCCCCGGGCCGCCAAGTACTCGACCTATACGATTCGCCACGCGACTGGCGAGGATGAGACCGAGATCGACCTCACGATTCAGGCGGAGCGCGCGCGCTGGGTCGGCCTCGGGGTCTTCCGCTTCGACGCCGGAGCCCCGGCCGAGCTCACCGTCAAATCGGGCAGGGACCCGATCCCTGCCGGCTCCGTGCGCTTCCGCCGCGTCACCGACCCGAACCTCGACAACGCCGCATGGCTCGGATACCTCGCGTCCAACCAGTACGCTCACTTCTGGGACGTCGGCCCGCTCCTCGAGACCTTCGGCTTCGGTGAGCCCGGGGAAGGGGCGTACATTCGCCAGTGCGCCGAAGACCGTCGGCAGCTGCGCTGGGATGAATACCAGGCGCGCCTCGCCGGCCGCGACCTCACGGAACCCGAGGTGACCGGCATCGGGGCCTGCGTCGCCGATTGGTGGGCCACGGATCACGCCGAGGAGGCGCGCCAGACCGACTACTCCCTGACCGCGAGCTTCGAGCACTTCCTCATCCAGACGCCGCGCCCCGAGCGCAACATCGAGTTCTTCTCGGGTGGTGAGCGCATCCCCGGGGCCCTCGAGATGACCCAGGGCAGCACCCAGGTCTTCCTCGCACAGCACCCCGAGCGGAACATGGTGCTCATCGCCATCCGCGGCACCGAGATGACCGACGACCAAGCCTACGCCGACGCCGGCGCCGACGCGAAGATGTGGCTGTCCGCGCTCCAGGATCCCTTCGATGCCGACTGGGGCGAAGTCCACAGCGGCTTCCGGGACGAGCTCGCGTCCATCGAGGATTTGATCTTCGCCAAGCTCGAGCACATCGCCCCGGACACCCAGATCTTCATCACCGGCCACAGCCTCGGCGGCGCCCTGGCGACGCTGCTGAGCGCTCGCATCCTCGCAGAGCTGGCGGGAGACCCGGAGCGCTACTTCCTCCGGGGCGTCTACACCTTCGGCTCTCCTCGCGTCGGCAGCCACGCCTTCGCCGCCCGCTACCACGAACTCTCGTCGCGCTTCGGAGTCCAGGTGATGCGCGTGCGTCACGCGAACGACATCGTCACCCGCATCCCCCTCACCATCTCCATCCCCTTCACCCGGTGGAAGCTGCTCGACTATCAGCACGTCGGCGCGATGCTCTACATCCACCCCGACGGAGAAAACTACGAGATGGCCCCTGCCCGGGTGTCGAACAGCATCGGCGGCAACGCCATCGATGCCCACCGGATGCCCAACTACTACCGGCACCTCCGGGCCGCGGTGAACACCACGCAGTTCGACCACATGCGCGTGTGTCCTCCGGCCTGGGACGACGAATAAGCCGGCGAAAAGAAAGTTCGACGGATCGGTCCGAGGGCGGCCACTCAGGGGGTAGAGGAACCTGAAATGCCCCGACTTCATTCGATAACTTTCTTCGGCGCCGTCACCGCGGCGCTGCTTTTTGCGCTTTCTGGCTGCAATACCCAGTCTCACCTCGGCGGCGACGATTCGGGCGTCGGGACGGACGGTGGCGGTGAGGCCTGCGGCTCGGTGACCTGTGGCGATGGTCTCGTCTGCTGCAACGCCAGCTGTGGCATCTGCGCCGCGCCGGGCGCGGGTTGCATTGCCCTCGCCTGTGGAGACGGCGGAACCCCGCCGCCCACCGACGGCGGCACCGGCGAGGCCTGCGGTCCCGTGACCTGCGGCGAAGGCACCGTGTGTTGCAACGCCAGCTGCGGCATCTGCGCCGCGCCGGGCGTGGCCTGCATCAGCCTCGCCTGTGAAGACAGCGGAACCCCGCCGCCGACGGGCACGCCCTGCGGCGGCTTCGCGGGCGACGAGTGCGGGGAGGGCATGTTCTGTGAACACGCTCCGGGCTCTGGTTGCGGTTTCGATGATGGCACGGGGACCTGCCAACCCATGCCCACGGGTTGCGCCCGCGACTGTCCGGGGGTCTGCGGCTGTGATGGGGCCACCTACTGCAACGCGTGCAACGCCGCCGCGGTTGGCGTCAGCGTCATGCATGAAGGCACGTGCGACTCCCCAGTCATCTGCCGCCCCATGGAAGCGGTCGGCGACCGCTTCTGCGACCTCTTCCTCGGTTTTGCGTGGAACGGCACCGAGTGTGCTGGTCTGAGCGGATGCTCCTGCGTTGGCGCCGACTGCGGAAGCCTCACGTCGTTCGATGCGTGTCAGGCGGCCCATGTCGAGTGCCCGTCCGTGACCCCCCCGGGCCCGTCCTGCGGCGGCCTCGGCGGCGCATCCTGCGGCCCCGGCGAATACTGCGACTACCCCGACGGGTCGTTCTGCGGCGGGGACGATTCCCTCGGAGTCTGTGTGCCCTGGGCCGATCCCGCCTGCATCGAGATCTACTCTCCGGTCTGCGGCTGCGACGGAGTCACCTACGACAACTCCTGCCTTGCGAGCGCGGCGGGGCAGGACGTCCTGCATACCGGGGTCTGCTCGACTCCCTGACCGCGCCGTCCTTCCTTGGGGGGAAACCGCGGTCCGTCGCGATACTCCCTTCCGTGACTCCGCATCCCACACTAGGCTCGGCCCGTGGTCTGGGTGTTCATTCCCCTGATTGTTGGTGCTGGGCTGGTCGCCATGGCCGTGCGCATGTGGCCGGCGCGGGCGACGGTCGCCGAAGTAGCCCGGGCCCTCGAGGCGGTGCGCGAAGGCACGGCGGCCGACGCGTCCCGGACGCCGACGGCGGCGGTGCGAGGACGGGCCACCGCACCCAGACTCCTGGCGGCGTCTCCCGACGGTCTCGACGCCCCCGGCGAGGGCCCACTCGTGGACCCGGTGAACGGACGGGCAGTCGCCTGGTGGGACCTGCGCGTCACCACCCGCGATGGGAACGAGGCGCGCACCCTTTACGCCGAGTCGAGCGGCGACTCGTTTGTCGTGACGGATGAGACGGGCAGTGTTCGCGTGGCACCGGGCCAAGTGGACCTACGGCCGGGTCCTCATGTTGCGGACCTCTACTGCACGCTCAGCGCGGAAGTCGAAGGATACCTCCAGGCCCTCGACCCGGAGCGTCGCCGCGCGGGCACGCCGGCCGATGCGCCAGGAGCACCAGGAGCACCCGGAGAACACGGTCACCGGCGCCGAGTTGGCTACTACTCGGTCACCGCCCGTCATCGCTTCGTATTGGCCGATGCCGAACTCTCGGTCATCGGTCGCTTTGTCGCCCAAGATGACAGTGGCGATGAGAGCGGCGATGAGAGGGGCGATGACGTGCAATTCGCGGTCGAAGCCGGAGACGAGTTGCCCGCGATCGTCACCGAGCAGCCCTTGTCCGCCGTGGTCGAGGCCCAGTTGGCGGTGCTCGGGCGTCACGACAAGAACTCCGGGCGCCTGCTCTTCGGAGGCCTCGCGCTGCTCGTCGTGGCGGTGATCAAGTTGCTCGATCATCTGAGCTGACCCTCTCCGCGGACGTCTTCCCCTGTTGACTCCCACGCCCCGGGTCCGCAGCCTCGGCGCCATGACCAACGACCCGGGACTTTCGACTCGCTGCGTTCATGCCGGTGACGAGCGCGATGCGCACGGCGCCCTTCACACGCCGCTCTACAACCACTCGACCTTCGGTTTCCCGACGACGGCGGCCATCCTCGATGTCGTCGAAGGGCGCAAGGCCGGTAGCCTCTACACGCGGTACGGGCTCAACCCGACGATCCTGTCCGTCGAAGACAAGCTCCGTAGCATCGAAGGCGGCGAGGGCGCCATGGTGTTCAGCTCCGGCATGGCGGCCGAGGCGGCGACCTTCCTCGCCCACGCCGGGACCGGCGACCACATCATATGCATCGGCGACGTCTACGGCGGCACCTACGAGCTGCTCGCGACCAACCTGGTTCAGTTGGGTATCCGCACGACCTTCTTGCTCGGGTCCGACCTCGACCGCCTCGATGCGGCGTTCGAAGAGCGCACGCGCCTCGTCTTCTTCGAGACCCCGACCAACCCCAACATGGAGGTCTTCGACATCGCCGCCGTCGCCGCGGTGGCGAAGGCCCACGGCGCCCTCACCGTCGTCGACAATACGTTCGCGACACCGGTGAACCAACTGCCCCTGGCCTTTGGCGCCGACCTGGTGGTCCACAGCGCCACGAAGTACCTCGGCGGCCACAGCGACCTGACCGGGGGCGCGGTGATAGGCACCGCGGCGGCCCTCGGCCCCGTCGCCATCTGGCGCAAGAACCTCGGGCAGATGATGGCCCCCGAGGTCGCTTTCCTGCTCGCTCGGAGCCTCCGCACCTTGGTCGTCCGGGTCCAAGCCCACAATAAGGCGGCCCTCACCATCGCCGAGCGCCTCGAAGCCCATGCCCGCGTCGAACGCGTCAACTACCCCGGCCTCGAGAGCTTCGCCGGCTACGGTATCGCCCGCCGCCAAATGTCGGGCTTCGGCGGCATGGTCAGCTTCGTCGTCAAAGGAGACGCCGCTGACACCGCCGCCGTCGTCGACCAGTTGAAGCTCTTCGCCATCGCCCCGAGCCTCGGCGGCGTCGAGAGCCTCGTGACCCAGCCGGTGACCACCACTCACCACGGCCTCGACCCGGAAGAGCGAGCGCGCCGCGGCATCGTCGATGGCTTGGTGCGCATCTCCTGTGGCCTCGAAGACGCCGAGGACCTCTGGGCCGACCTCGCGGGAGCGCTCGGATAGACGGACGCGGAGGCCTCGGGACGTCATCGGCCTCGGTGTCGCCTTGGTCGGCGGCCTCGGTCAGACCGGACCCGGTGGCAGCCACCCGCCGGTGATGCGCTCGATCTCTTCGGCGACGTAGAGCGTTAGCGGGTCGGCAAAGCGTTTGCCGACGACTTGCACGCCCATCGGCAGGCCTTCGCGGGTGCGACCCATGGGCACCGCCGTCGCTGGCATCTCGAGGACGTTGAAGATGCCCGAGTAGGCGAAGGCGAAGGGCAGCCGAAGCGGCACGCCGTGGCGCGGGGCCGGGCGCGGGTAGGGCAGGCACATGAGCACGCCGCGGTCGCCGAGCTTTGCTTCGATTTCTCGAGCGAGGGCGTCCCGCCGAGCCCCGGTCCACCGGCGCATCCAGTCGGGGGAGGCCGCTTGGTCGAAGCTCGCGACGAGCAGCGAGTAGAGCGGGTGCACGCTGCGCCCGAGGGGCAGCTTGGTCCATTCGCGCAGGAGCGAGCGCTTGCGCCCGTCGTTGATGATCTCCGAGAGCGTCTCGGGAGAAGAAGCGGCGAGGTTGCCGATCCACAAGAGCGGGCCCAGACGCGTGCCGGTCGGTCGCCACGGCTCGACGCGGAAGCCATGGGTTCGGAGGTCGTCGGCGAGGGCCTCGACGCCGGCGTCGAGTTCGGGGTCGACGGGGGTGAGGCCGTCGCCGGTGTAGTAGTAGATGGTCACGTCCTGGGGCGTGACGCCGGAGAGCTCTCTGAAGCGCGCGCGGCCCGGGTCGCGGTCCGGGTCGTCGTGGGGGGAGAGGACCTGCATCGCCGCCGTCAGGTCCCGGACCCGCCGGGCCATCGGGCCGCTCACGCAGTACCGGCCGCGCTCGCCTTCGGCCGGCGGGTAGTGGCCCCGGCTGGCGAGCAATCCGCCGCTCGGTTTGTGCCCGCAGATGCCGTTGAAGAAGCTCGGGTTGCGGATCGAACCGCCGCTGTCGGCGCCGATGCCGATCGGGCTGCCTCCGGCCCCGATGATCGCGCCCTCGCCGCCGCTCGAGCCGCCGGGGATGTGGTCCTCGGAGTAAGCGTTGTTGGTGCGGCCGTAGAGGGTATTGTGGGTCTCGAGCCAGAGCCCGGCCTCGGAGACGTTGGTGACGCCGACGCAGATCGCGCCGGCGGCCTTCATGTGCCCGACCAGGGGGGCGTCTTCGGTCGCGATGATGTGGCGCCGTTTGGCGACGCCGGCGGTGTTGGGCAGACCCTCGACGGCGACCAACTCCTTGGCCGTGAAGGGCACGCCGTAGAACGCCCCGACCTCTACGGTCTTTTCGTTTACGAGGCGTTCGGTGGCTCGCCGGGCGTCTTCGATCGCGTCATCGAAGCGATGGGCCACCACTGCGTTGAGCCGCGGATTGACCTCTTCGATGCGCCGGACGTGGCGCTCTACCACCTCGAGGGGCGAGACCTCGCGGGCGCGGATCTTCGCCGCGAGATCGGTCGCGGAGAGTTGCAGGAGCTCGGGCACGGGACCAGAGTAGCGAACGCTCGGAGGAACGCGAACCGGCGGCGTGAATCGGAAACTGACGGCCCTCGGATCTCAGCCCGTCAGCGACTCGTGGAACTCCTTGAACATCCGGTCGTGCGCGTCAACGTGGCCCGCCAGCCACCCGCAGAGGAAATCGACCACGACCTTGAGCCCCGCAGAATCGCCCTCCTCCTGTTGCGCGATGAGGTCTTCGACGGCCTTGAGGAAGTGTTGGTGCCCGGCGCGGTGGACCTCCGCGCTCGGGTAATCGTGGAAGAACATCACATCTTCTTCCGCCGCGAAGTGCACCCGGATGTTGTCGACTAGCACGTCGATCTGATCCGGCATGCCTTCCAAGGCGTCCCGGGTTTCTTGGTCGATCTGGCCCCCCTCCGCGGCCGCCATCACATCCGCAAGCCCCTGCAGCCGGCGATGCAGCTGCTCGTGCTGGCGCGCCATCACCTCCAAGCCGGTGATGTGCTTG
>JAFDCW010000162.1 GCA_019312705.1 Deltaproteobacteria bacterium | reverse complement strand
ACGACATGGCCCTCGCCCACATCACCGATCCGGTCATCCAAGAGCTCTTCACCGAGCTGCGGGACGAAGAGACGGAGCACATTCGCATGGTGCGAGAGGCCATCGCCGGCCTGCCCCCGAGCGCACGCGTCGAGTACGAGCTGGATATGGACGACTCCCCATACTTGTAGCCCCCTGGACGCCGGCTTCACTACTGAATTGACCTGCTCGCCGTTCGAGCCAATGCTCCCGCCGTGGCGACCACCAAGAAGAAGAAAAAGAAGAAGACGCCGGGCCTGAAGGCAGCGGGGGCGGCGAAGGCCGAGACCGAGGCCAGCGTCCCCAAGCCGAAAGATATCGCGGCAGCAATGTCGTCGATCGCGACGAAGCTCGCCGACGAGGGCAGCGCGCGGGTCCGGGGGCTGGGGAAGTTTTCGATCCGAGCGACGCAGGCGCGAAAGGGTGTTCGGCGCCGGGTCGTATTGAGGGCAGCGCCCGAGTTTCAGGCTCAACTCGATGCCGGCGCGCCTCAGGACGGCACGGCGGGCGCTCTCGTCGATGCGCTGAATGGCGGCGAGTCGCTGCACGTCTCCGGCCTCGGCACGTTTGCGCTCACTGACCAGCCTGCCACCACCGACACCCACCCGCGGACCCGCAATACAATCGTCGTCCCGGCCCGACGTGTTCTCACGTTCAGTGGGGCGACCCTCAAGACGTAAGGCCGCCCGAGATAGCGCGCCTCGACCCCGGCTCCCGACCGCTCACCGGCCGACTGAGCCCGTTGCCCCAGTGCGAACGGCCGACCGCGGGTCGCCGGCCCACAATCTCGCCATGGGCCGCTACGCGTTTGTCGTCGTCTGGGTCGTCGCGCTCATCGCCGCGGCCGTGGGCATTGCGTTCTGGGTCGAGCCCGGGCCCGGGACGCTTCGCGACGTGATCGCCTTCGAGCCGACCCACGTCATTTGCCACCTGGCGATCTTCGCGGTTCTCGCAGTTGCCATCGCCAGAGCCAGGCCGCGACACGCCGCACCGGCCGTCGTCATCTTTTTCGCCGCCGCCATCGCCCAGGAGTGGGCTCAAAGCCTCGCCGTCGGCCGTTCCATGTCTGGGGCATCGGTCTATGACATCGGTGTGGACGCCCTTGGCGGGGGCGTCGGCGTGTTTCTAGTGTGGCGCGGAAGTCGCCGCGTTCGTCTAGAGGATCAGTCGACGACACTGCCGGACATCCCGCGCTGACTGGCGCCGGGGAAGCCCACGACGTGCGCCGACTGCGCCGAGGAATCCGTCGTGACCCGGGTCCGGTCGCCGTTCATTCCTCGGGCTACTCCAGGGTGGGGAACATGCGGCGGTGCGCGCGCGGAGGGCAACACGACCGCATACCAGGCCAGAGCCACTGAAACGCGAAATTCGCTCTGGACATCGATGTCGCAAGTTCGATAGTGGCGCGTCAGCGCGGCTAGGTCGCCGCGTCACTATGAGGGGTGCCCGATGAGTGGACTGAATTTGAACGGCCGGCGTGCACTTTTACGCATGGGCCTCGCGCTGAATGTCTTGGCGATGACGCTGGTCGCCGCCGGCTGCTCCGGGGACGGGACCGGGACCGGGACCGAGACCGAGACCGAGACCGAGATCGAGATCGAGACCGAGACCGAGACGGGCTCCGAGTCCGAGTTCGAGGCGCCCGAGTTCGGTGGCGTGGTCGCGGAGCGTTACGAGGACAGCGAGGAGTGGTGGGCCGACCCCGTGCGCCCCAACGAGGACGCACCAAACGTCATCATCTTCCTGCTCGACGACACCGGCTTCGCTCAAATCGGCAGCTTCGGCGGCTTGGTCGAGACGCCGAACATCGACGCCCTCGCGGCGAACGGCCTGCGCTTCAATAACTTCCACACGACGGCGCTCTGTTCGCCCTCTCGCGCTTCTCTGATGGCTGGCCGGAACCCCCACTCCATCGGCCTCGGAAGCCACGCGCTCACGGCCATGGGATTCCCGGGATACAACGCGATCATGCCTCCGTCGGCGAAGTCGGTCGCCAACTACCTCGGAGAGGCGGGCTACGTGAACTACGCCCTCGGCAAGTGGGACCACACGCCCCTCTACGAGGTCTCACAGGCGGGGCCCTTCGACCGCTGGCCGAGCGGTGAGGGCTTCCACCACGCCTACACCTTCATGGCAGCCGACGTGCATCAGTTCGTGCCCGTGATGTGGAACGATCATACGCCCGAGCCTCACCGGGTGTCCGAGGAGCACCTCGACCATGACCTCGCAGACCGCGCCATCGAGTGGATCACCGGCCACGCCTCTCTGAAGGCGGAGGACCCCTTCATGATGCTGTGGGCGTCAGGGTCCATGCACTCGCCGCATCATGCGCCCGACGAACCATCCGAGCGCATCGGAGGGGCGTATCCGGTGTAGACTCCGCCGTTGGTCGTCATCAACGCGACAATGCCCTCGACGTCGAAGGCCGCGATCATCGAAGGCGACGCCTGAACCTTTCCGCGAGCTCGTAGGAGCTCACGTAGGGGTCACGCTCGAGCTCCTCGAGGATGTACTTCAGGTGTTGCTCCCGCATCACTCGACGAGGGCCAGGCGGCTTTCCAGGCTCTAGCCCTCGGCCTTCACGCAACCGTCTGGAAATGCGCTCCACGCTGGTGACGGACACGTCGAAGCGCTCGCCGGGTGCGTCCGGGCGAGCTAGAGGACGCCCACCTCGCCCTCGGACGAGAGGGGCCCGGAGGGTACTGAGATGCCGGTCACGCTGGGAGTCGTGCCGGGGCGAACGTTCAACCGGAGGCGGCCCGCGCCGCCCCCTCCGCCGCCGCCGCCGCCGTTGGGGTCGTCCTTGGTCTGACCTTGATCACCGCGGCTGCCGTCCGCGGCGGAGCCGTGCCCGCCCCGACCGCCCTGCATACCGCTGCCTCTGCCCCGAAGACCCCGCAGCTCGGTCGGAGGATCCCACCGGCTGCCCGGCGTAGCCTCGGCGCCATCCTGCGTGCCGCCGCCACCGCCTCCCCCGGGAGCGCCCACGGTTCCCACGATCGAGATGGCGGCCGCCTCGAGCAGTACGCTGCCCCCAGCGCCGCCGCCGCCGCCGCCGCCCCGCGTCGCGGCGTAGCCACCCTCGCCGCTGGCGTCGACAATCGCGCCCATGCTGACCGTGAGCGCGCCTCCGGCGCTGATCTGCAACGCTCCGCCGCTATCGCCTCCGGCCGCGTCCTCATCCGCCCCCGCGCCGCCCCCCGAACCACCGTAGAGCGGCACCAGGTCCTCGTCGCCGTAGACCTGACCGGGGTCGCCGGGTGTCCCGCCTCGACCCGTGTTCCCCCCCCGTCCACCCGAGGAGCCGTAGCTTCCCCCGCCGCCGCCGCCCCGCCGCCCGCCGTCGGCGTTGCCTTGTCCGCCGCCGCCGAAGCCATCGCCATCTGCATCCACGTCGCCGCGCCCCCCGGCCGGGGCACGGACGAACTCCGGATCGCCATCGGTGTCCAGGAGCCACTCGGCCCGGGCGTTGATGCGGCCTTCTATCAGAACGTCGCCTTCGACCAAGACGACCGCTGCGCGCGTGCCGACGAAGTGAATGGTGCCCATCGCGCCGACGGTGAGGGAGTCCATCACCCAAACGGCGAGGTCAGGAACCACAGCGCCGGCCGGTGTCTCTGGGCCCGCGCCCGTCCGCTGCTCGTGATAGATGCCGGCGTCCACCGACCCCGAGGCTGACGCGCGAACGACGGTGCGATCACCAGTCATCGGGTCATAGAGATCGATGCGACCTCCGTCGTCAGTGTCGAAGATCAGTACCTCCGGGGCAGCCGCCCCGACCACGAGGCCGGCGGTGCCGGAATCCAACGCGATCGATCCGCCGACGTTCGATGGCACGAGGACGCGACAGTCGATGCTCGTCGTGTCGCAGCCCAGGGGACAGTTCTGTCGTGTCTCGCCCCCGTCGCAGGTGACCCGGTCATCCCCGTCGCACCTGTCTACGCATTCGCCGACGCAGCTCGCCATCGCATCGCCGGCGTCGAACTCACAGCTCTGCCCGGTCGGGCAGGGCACCGGCGCCGACTCCGTCCCGCTGGCGTCGCAGGCGATGATGGCCGTTGCCGACGCGTCGCAGCGGGAGGTGCCGGGTGAGCAGCTACCGCACGAGGCGCCGCCCATGCCGTCGTCGTTGCAAGTACCGGCGACGCACGTCGATGTCGGAGTCTCGGTGCCAGTGAATTCGCAGAGCTGGATCACGTCCCCGTCGCAGCGCCTCGTCCCCGGGTCACATACCCAGCACACGTTCGCCCTCGGAGTGCAGCCAAACTCGCAGCGTTCGCTAGCCGGCGTGCCGTCCGTGCAGTTCACCAAGTCTGTGCCGGCCCCGTTGCAGATCGCCGCCGTGCCCGGCTCAGGGCAACTGTCTCCGACGGTTGCGCTCGTATCCAAGCTGCAGCCGCAGAGGGTGAGGACGAAGGCGCAAAGTACGCCAGGAAGGACCATAAGAAAGGGGGAACCGCGCATGGCGGTATGATTCGTCTCCGCGCCGGCGGATGCAAGGCTGAGTCAGGCACCGAACGAACATTCGCCTGCGAGGGCTACTGCCCGACGAGGTGATGAAGAGACAATCCCCCTCATTTCCGCAACCGGGATTGCACGTTGGGATCTTGAACGTGCAGTCCGGGCTTGAATCCCACCCCCCCTTGCGAGGAGAGTGTCGGCATGCACAGCGGCTTCTCGATCTTCACGCTCGCCCTCTGCGTCTTCAGCGCCGCCGTCGGTTGTGGAGATGACGGTGGCTCCACGGGACGCGACACGGGCACCGGCGGCGGCCGGGACAGCGGCGGCGGCGGCGAGTCCGGGCCACTGACCGGCATCACGGCGGCGCACAACACCGTGCGCGCGGCGACCGGTGGCGGCGTAGCCCCCCTCACCTGGGACGATGGCCTCGCGGCGACGGCGCAGGCCTGGGCCGACAACCTCGCCAGCCGAGGCTGCGACCCCCAGCACTCGATGGGTAGCGGCTACGGGGAGAACCTGGCAGCATTTGGCGGCACCACCGGCACCGCGCAGGGCGTCGTCGACGCCTGGGTCAGCGAGCGCGATTGCTACACCTACGGCACCTTCATGGGCACCGACCAATGCGTCGGATGTGAGCGCAGCGGCGGCTGCGGCCACTACACGCAGGTCGTCTGGGCGAACAGCCGGCGGCTCGGTTGCGGCATGGCCACGTGCGACGGCGCCGCCGTCTGGGTCTGCCGCTACGACCCGCCCGGCAACGTGCTCACGCAAGAGCCATACTGAGGGGCCTTGTGCGGTTCGTCCCGGTGCATGATGATGAACCGTGATGCTGGCTGCGCCTCACTATAGCTATCTGCCAGTCCTCGTCCTGGTGACCTTGGCCGGCTGCGGCGACGACGTGGTTTCCGCGGGGGATGCCCACATCAACTGGGGCAACGACGCCGGCCCGATCGAGCTGCCGACGGTCGCCCAACCACGTCCCCCGACGCCTCCGCGTCCTGCCATTCCCCCCAGTTGGGATTGTCCCGCGGGTTGGCGGAGCGTCTCGGTGGCCGACGGCGTTTCGGAGTGCACTCCGTGGCCGGAGGGGGGGCAACTGGACTGTCCCGCCGGGGAGGCTCATTTCCCCGGGACCGCCGGATGCGCCTTGGTGGGTTCTCCGTGTCCCGCAGATGGGTGGCCCGCCGCCCTGCCGGCCGGGCGGCCGGTGCGCTACGTCCGCGCTCCGGGTACCGGCGGAAACGGCAGCCTCGCTCGGCCCTTCGGGACGATCAACGCGGCCGTCGCCGGTGCGACGGAGGGCGACGTGATCGCGGTGGCGGCTGGAACCTACGACGAGTTCTTCGTCCTTCCAGCCGGCGTTGCGCTCTATGGGGCGTGCGCGGCCGAGACGATCCTGACCCTCACGACGCCGTCGAGAGCCTCGGTCGTGCGCACCGTGAGCGCGGGCGTCGAGCTGCACGACGTGTCGGTTCGGGATGCGGCCCACAAGGGGATCTTTGTCGACGTCGGTGGCTCCATGCTCATCGAGGGGGTCGAACTCCGAAACCTCGAAGATACCGGAGTGCTGGCGCTCAACGCCGACGTGACGCTACGCCGAGTGTCTATCCACGGTGTTGTCCCGCGGGCATCGGATGGAGTCTTCGGTACTTGTGTAACCATCGAGGACCGCTCTACGGGCACGATTGAAGGGCTCACCGTGGGCGATTGCGTTCTGAGTGGTCTCTACGCGCAAAATTCGACACTCACAGTTGCCGACATGGCGGTCACCGACATTCGCGCAGCACCGACCACCGAGCAAGCCGGTCTTGGAATTTGGTTCGCTGGCGAGACGACTGTGACTGCGTCACGGGTATCGGTCTCTGCGGTCGATGACGCCGGAGTCGTCGTGATCAGTTCGATGCTCGCTGTGCGCGACCTTTGGGTCGGTCCGAGCGATGGACCGGACACGGTGGGCATCATCAGCGGCGCGAGGTCGATGATGGAATTGAGTGGTGCCCGGGTTGGGGGCCGCGGAGGCCTCGGAGTGCTGGTCGGTGGCGGCACAGTCGTCGGCAGGGACTTGCTGGTGCATGGGGCTGGCACTGCCCGAATGGGCTCGGCCATCGGAGTGCTCGAGGAAGGACGATTCGAAGCCGAGCGCACGTACGTCGGATTCGTGACGGGGAACGGGGTCTCCGCTGAGGGGGCCGGGGCCGTCGTCTCTCTGCGGGACGCCCGCATCGAGCACGTCGTGCCGACCGGTCGAACTAGCGGGGCAGGGCTGAGCGCCGTCGAGCTGGGGACCCTTTACGCTGAGGGCGTCGAGGTGAGGCACGTGGGCGTCGTGGCCGCGGTGGCGGCCAACGGAGGCACCCTCACGGTAAGGGACCTTTCGGTCTTCGATATGGATGGAGTGGCGGACGGCTACTGGGGTCGGGCGCTGCATGCCCAAATCGACGGCACCCTCGATGCCGAGAGGGTCTATCTCGAGCGCGTTCGAGAGGCCGCTATCTCCGGGATAGGCTCGAGTATTTCGGTGCGGGACATCGAGGCTCGGGAAACGATTCCGAACCCGGCCCCGACCGGGGATGCAAGCGCATCGGTGATTGTCTCCGACTGCGACCTTCAAATCGAACGGGCTGCGTTTGGCGACGCCGCAGTTGGCATGCACGCCGAGGGCGGAACGGTCACCGCGACGGACGTCCTGTTCATGGGCGGGGGGATCCAACTCTTCGGCTCGGCGATCTTCGAAGGGGAACGCTTGCACGTCGCAGCGCCGCAGCGCAGCGGCCTCGCCGTGTTCAGTGGTTCCCGGGCGAACGTCGTAGACCTGCGGATCGAAGGCGCGCACTCCCTCGGCAATGGGATCATGGTCGAAGGCACCGCTGGAGCGGACGTCGAGAGCTTCGCCGTCTCCGGTTCAGAACTCTGCGGCTTCTACATCTCGGATGGCGCCGGGCTCGACGTCCGCCGCGGCCTCGTCGAGGGGGCGACCATCGGCGTGTGCGTCGACAGCAGCGCATATGACCTCGACCGGCTCAGCTCCGGGGTGCGCTACCGGGACAACGAAACGAACCTCGATGGCGTGGCAGGGCTTCCCGTCCCGGCACCGGTGCGTCCCGCCTTCGGAAACTCGAGCCTCGGCGAATAGAGCCGCGTCAAGGCAAGCGCGCGCACTCGTATTTCGAGGGCTGTCGGCCGCGAATAGCGCCTCGGATACAAAAGTGTCGTTGCGGCAATTATCCGTTCAAGGTACCTTCCCTGCGTGGCTACGGATAACGGTAGGGCGCGTCGCACTCGTCTAGCGGGGCTAGTTGTCCTATCGACTGCGGTCTCAGTATTGGGCGGGGCCGTTGGCTCCTTTGCCGGCTGCGGCCAGGTCCCCGAGGAGGAGCGGCGCGCAGAGCCCGTTGGGCGAATCGTCGTAGCGGCGACCAGCGGCAGCGCCTCTGACTTCGCCACGGGATCCCTGATCATCCCGATGGATACGACCTATCAGGACATGGGCA
>JAFDCW010000863.1 GCA_019312705.1 Deltaproteobacteria bacterium | reverse complement strand
CGGCTTTGATGTGTTCCTTGAGGCAATCAGCCACCACGATGAGGAAGTCGTCGACTCCCTTGTCCTCGATGAGACGCGAAAGCAGCATTCGCGCCGCGCGGGTATCGTCGTCCCTCAGGAACTGTCTCACCTGGTCGATGGTGATGTCCCCTTCGAAATCGAGGATGGCATGGCTCAAAAGATAGCGGGCAAGCTCCCTCACAGGGGTCCTCCTCAAGGTGGAATAGCGGGCCGATCTAGACCCCCAACCTAAGGAAACGCAAGAAGATTCGGGAGCCGACTCCCGGCCCTATCGCCGAAAGGCCCAACATGATGGGGCGAGACGGTGTAGCGTTGACCTTGATGGACGGATCCAAGATCCGCGTGCTCGTGACGGCCTTTGCTCCCGTCCCCGGTTCCAGCCCTCACGCGGCTGCGGTGCTGGGGCTGGCGGCGGCGGTTCGCGCCGAGATGGACGTGATCACGCTCAAGACCGAGTCCCTCAAGCACATGGAAAACCACGGCCACGCGCGGCTCTACCGAGTCCCCGTCGGCCACGGCGACGCCGCCGAGCAGCGCGAAGCCTTTGGCCGGGCCTGCCTTCGGCAATTGGAAGCCCAGCCCTACGACGTCGTGCACGTCCGCGGCGCCATGGAAGGCCGCGTCCTAGCCGAGCAAAAGAAGGCCTTCGGTTTCAGCTTAATCTACGAGATGGCGACCTTCCCCGATGAAGCCGAAGGCAAGGCCATCGAGAAAGCCTGGAGCTCGGCCCACGAGGCCTGCGCCGAAGCCGCAGACCTAATCCTGGTGCCCACCCAGGCCGCGGCCCGGGGCCTCGGCGAGGCCGGCCACGCGGGCAAAGTCGCCCTCGTGCACCCAGGCGTCGACGTCGATGCCTACGATTGGTGGCCCGCGGCGACCGGCGAGGTCGGACGCATTCTCTATCTCGGGCGCTTCGGTGCAGACCGCGACCTATCGACGGTGCTGACGGCGATCAAAGACGTGCACCGGGAGAGGCCGGTCGAGGTGCTGATCGTCGGAGACCCCGACGAAGAAGCCCGGGCGCGACTGCGTCGGATGGTCGACGCCTTCGATCTCGGGGCGGTGGTGACCGTTCGCGGCGAGCCAACCGCCCACGACCTACCCATGCTCATCGGCGCTGCGGACCTCTGCCTCGCCTCCGCCGCAGCGGCCCCTCGTTTTCGGGACCTCGGCGACCTGCCCCAACCTCTGCTCGAGTTTCTGGCCTGCCGACGCCCCGTCGTCGCCGCCGGCGTGCCCGGCGTGAGCGAGGTGCTCCGCGACGACGAGGAAGGGCTCATCTACCCGCCGGGTGATCACGAGGCCCTCGCGGACGCAATCATCACCTTGCTCGCCGACGACGCCCAACGGGAGCGCCTCGTCGACGCCGCCTATGCCCGGGTGCGGTCGTTGTTCTCGGGTGGCGCTCGGCGCCGGCGCATCGCGGAGGTATACGAGATGCTCTACCCGGGCTCCCAGCGGTACGACGCCTGGGGAGAGAGCTTCCCGAGCGAAGTCACGGGCATGGTCGACCTCGAGGCCCTCGCAGTCCTCGAAGCAGCCAACCTGGCCGCCCAAGCAGACAGCGACGCCCAACTGATCTCTCCGGAATATCTCGGGCAAGAGTTCTACGAGCATGACCTCGAAGAGCAGATATCGGACAACGCCAATACACTCGCTCCGGAGGCGATGATCGGATTGCTCGACGCTGACGATGTTGGCCCCGACGATGGAGAGGTCCTGTACCGCCCCGGAGACAGCGGGGATATCGTGATCCCGGGAACCGACCCCGAACTGCCCACGGATCGCCCCGGGACGGCGCCCGAGATCGACGAAGACTTCTCCGACATGGCCACCGCCGTCGAAGACGACGAAGACGATGACGAAGACGAACTCGCCGCAACGCCAACGACCATCGCCAGCAGCCCAACGATAGTGACGTCATCGCGCGAGTCGACCAGCGAGTTCGTGAAGCCCCCCGCAAACCCAGAGGAGGACACGGGGCAGGTTGGCCTCCCCGACTGAAGGTCGCTCGTAGTCCTATGGACTAATTGCAGATCGCCGCGAGGGCCGCGGTGTCGCCGTGGCAACTCCGGCAGGCGCGGTCGTTTGAACGCAACAAACGGCCGCAGCTCGCGCGGAAGCCCGGGGGGTGGGGGCTGATGCCGCCGCCAATCCCGGAGACACCGTGGCAACCGACGCAGTCGTTTTCTGTGTGACAGCTGGTGCAAGTCGTCATGGACCGGCGGGCTTCCCGACCGTGCTGCACGGGTCCGCGTAGCCAGACGCTCGGCGGTGGGTGATACCGGGACGGCGACCGCACATCGGGTGCGGAAACCGACGAGATGCCCAGGCGAGCGTGGCACTCCAGGCAGAAGCTCTGAGTCGAATGGCACGAGGTGCATTGGTGGTCGTCGCGGCGTGCCATCGGCGGGTGAATCGTCAGGTAGTCGTTGGGGTGCACGCGGTTGCCGGGCCGGATGCGACCGTCGTGGCAGTCGGCGCAGTCGTTCTCCTCGTGGCAGCTCGCGCAGGCCTCGCCGTTGTCCGCCCCCACCCACCGATGCCGGACGATAAAGTCGGGGTCGTGATTCA
>JAFDCW010000161.1 GCA_019312705.1 Deltaproteobacteria bacterium | reverse complement strand
CGGGCAGAGCGGGTCCATCGCTGGGCACGCGGAGTTCATGGTTCGGGCCACCACGATCTCCGTCGCGAAGTCGCCGTCGACGTCGGCGATGATCGGCAACTCGAAGCCGGTCCCACTCGACGCCGGGGTGCTGAACAGCACTTCGCCGTTCGCCCCGTCGTAGACGCGCAGATAGCACTCATCGCGGTAGACCGCTTCGCCGCGGCCGTCTCCGTTGAAGTCGAATATGCTCGACCCCGTGCCGCTCGACGAAAAATCGCTCGACGGCTGCGCCCAGAGCACGCCATCCGGTAGCCCGGTCCCCGCGGCTCCGCGCACGCAGGCGCCACCAGACCTCTCGGGCTCCGCTGCGTCGGGGGTATCGTCGCAGTCGAAGTCGTACACGGCGTAGAACTCGTTGGCGGCCGCCGCGAACTCCACCTGCCCGTCGCCGTCGAAGTCGCTCGCCGTCGGCGCGCCTCCGTGGCCACCTGCCACGCCGATCGAATGGTGAAGCTCGACCGGCCCGAAGATCACCGTGCCGTCCAGGGTCTGTACGCGGATTGTGCCGGTCGTCGTCGCGTCGAAGACGTTGGTCTCCGCCGATCCGACGATCACCTCCGGGAGATTGTTGGGGGTGGGCATGCCTGGCAGCACCGAATACTGGCCGAGGTCGGCGAGGCCGACGTGTCCCATGCGGTGGGCCGGTAGCGCAGAGAAGTAGCTCTCGTCGACCCACTCGGTGACCGCCGGGTCCCACTCGGCGATGCGCGTTCCGGTCACCAACTCGACCCGCCCGTCGAGGTCGACATCGGCGGCGGTGTGCATCGGGCCGTGGGTGATGTAGGTGACCGGTTCCACGGCGTTCTGTAGGCAGCCGAGGTGGTCGAAGACCATGGTTCCGATCAGGATCTCCGGGTCTCCATCGTCGTCGAGGTCGAAGACCCCGGGCCCGAAATTCGCAGAGTTGGTCGCGATGTCCACGGCCGTGCCCGTGTCACAGTCGCGCCCGTACCAGAGCCGACTGGCGCTCGGGGTGCCCCCGGTAACGGAGACCGAGAGGGCATAGAGGTTCAGCGGCACCGTGTTGCCGGTCCCCGTCGTCCGGTGCATGCCGATGATCTCCGGGTGGCCGCCGGCCGGTACGTCACCGTCGAGGTCGACGACAGCCCACTGCGTGCCATAGCCTGGGCGGTTGGCGTCGTCCGAGTCCCCGGCGCCCCCGATCTGCAGCTGCTCTTCGCAGGTCCGCCCGTCGAAGACGCGCAAGGTGCCGATTCGCGCCGACAGGCTGCTGTCATGGAACCAGGTCGTGGCGATGATCGACGGTTGCAGGCGCCCCGGGTCCTCGTCGAGGTTGAGGTCGGCGACGATAGGCGCGGTATAGATCAGAGCCGAGGCGGTGTTCGGGTCGCCGGCGGCGGGTCCGGCCCATTCGCATTGGATGGTGGGCAGGACTTCTTCGAGGGTGTCCGGGCGTTGGCATGCCGGGTCGTTGATCACTTCCGGCGGCACGCCGTAGGGAAGGCACTCACCGTCGGCGCTGCAGTACGAGTCCCCGGGGCAATCGTCGTGGGTCGTGCAGGTACCGAGGTCTGGAACGCAGGTGCCAAAGCGACACCGGGCGGTTCCTGGGCAGGCCGGAGTGCAACCGCCTGCGTCGGCATCGCTCGTGCCCGAGTCCGTCGCAGCGCCCGAGTCCGTCGTGGCGCCGGTGTCTCCGGCGTCTCCGGTGTCCCCTGCGTCCCCTGCGTCCCCTGCGCCGCCGTCGACGTCGGGCGAGCTCGAACAGTCGCAGCCCATGATGGAAAAGAGAGTGAGGCAGAGCGCCCACCTCGAGATGGAGAGCAGGTGGACTGACGTTGAATGACGCACGGGGTCTCCTGGTAAGCCAGCTCAGTGTAGCGGACTTTGAGGCGTCGTCGTTCACTCACGGCGTATGAGGCGCAGCCAGCCGAAGCGTGCGGGCACGTGGAAGTTTGGGCGCTCGGTGTAGGTCGGGAAGCGCGCGAGGTGTGTGCGATCGCCGCTGGGGCCGGCGATACGGTACAGGGCGAGCTTGAGCTGGGACGGCCCCAGGGTCTCCCGGCCCACGGCCGCGGCCGGGATGCGTACCTCGATGGTGAAGCGCCGTGCCTCCTCGTCGACCCGGGTGCCGACGGTCATTTCGCTCGACCACTCGACGTCGCCGCGGGGGCGCCGGCTGCGGTCGATGTCGATGTCCATGAAGTGACCGCGAGGTCCGAACTCGTACTCCCGGTAGGTGCCCCGGGAGCGCGGGGAGTGGTCGAGGAAGACCTCCACGGCGTCGAAGCGGTAGAGGTTCGGGTGCTCCATTTCTAGCGGGGCGTCGGCGTCGACGTTCAGTGATTCATAGGCGCAGTCGAATGCGAAGTAGAGCGCCTCGGGGGTCCAGAGGGCCCGTCCCAGGGTCTCGGGGCCTGCCTCGCGCCCGCGCCAGTCGGTGTCGATTGGCATGACCTCGGCCTGTGACCACGCCGCCTCGTCGAGCGCCCCGTCGATGGTGGGCGCCTCGGCGCCTCGGCGCGCGGTCATGGCGTTCTCGACCCATGGGAGCGCGCCCATCGGGGAGGGCCTCCGGCCGATCTCGAAGCCCGGCATGCCCCGGTAGTGAGCCACCTGGCGGCCACGTTCGCGACTCCTGAAAGAATCATCACCGACGATGGTGATATCCCGGAGCACGTCGGTCGTCTGCCAGAAGCGTCTCGCCGCCTCTTCGACCAGGGGCGGCGAGGCGTGGCCGATCTCCCGGGCGAGGTCCGCATTGTCGAGATAGCCCATGTATTCGATGGCGACGGCTTCGGCGAAGACGGGGTTGGTGCTGCCGATGGCCACGCCGTCGTCGAGGGGTTCGATGAGCGCGAAGCCGTCGCCGGCGACCGGGGGCACGCCGTCGATGAGGGTGGCGTCCGGGAGCGCGATCTCGAGCACGTCGACGATGCGCTCGGCGAAGGCCTCGAGGGCCGCAGTGTAGGCGGCGCGGTCGTCGTCGTGCTGGTTGCGGAAGCGGTGCAGCCAAGCACCGAGCTCCGAATGCATGCGCCCCGCCCCGCTTCGTGGGGCCTCGGCGCCCTCGAGGACGACGAGGCCCATGTTGTTCTTGATCGCCAGGGTCATCACCGCGAAGCGATGCATCTTGAGTCGCGGGACCGAGATGAAGAGCCCGTCTCGCAGGTGGCGGGCGACGACCCGGGGAAGACGGAGGCCGGATTGCAGACGCACGGCGTCGGCGTTCGGCGCGGCGAAGGTGGGCGCTAGGTCCCCGTCGGGGCCGCGGTCGTCGTAGAGGCCGTAGTACTTCACGTCTTCTTCTTCGAGCAGTCGGTCGAGGCCCGTCGCCCGCTGCCAGTCTTCGAGCTGCTCGGGACGGGACCACACCTCGACGATGCTGATCTCCCGGTGACCCCGGGCCTTCAAGCACCGCACGACCCCGCGCAGAAACTCGATGCCCGTCGTACGCAGCTGAATGCCGTCGTCGATGCGGTGGGGGCGGAGGAGGTTGATTCCCGCGAGGTTCGGCTTGATGAGCACCGGCGTAGCGGCGGGCCTCCTCGGGACGACCTCTTCGCAGAGGCGCCGGCCCGCGGCTTCGCCGTCCCGGGTGCGTAGGACGTGAACCTCGGCCCGTCGCTCACGGCGCATCCGGGCCCGGTGGGCGGCGACCAGGGCGGCGACGCCGAATTCGTCCGTCGAGTCTGCGAGCATATCGGGATCGGTCTCGGGAGCCGCGGGGTCTTCTGGCGGGGCGTGATGCATCTCTGAGGCGGCGGTCACCTCGTCGGGGTCCGAAGCTTCGGATGCTTCGAGTTCTTCGGCCTCTGCGGGCGTAGCGGCGGTCGCAGTGCCTGGAGTGCTCGACGTGCTGGTCGATGCGCGCGCCCGGTCCGTCCGGTGCGCCTCGCTGGGAGCGTCGTCACCGCACCCGAAGGTGACGACGCCGCAGATCAGGGCCAAAATGTAGGGGACGCAAGGGACGTAGGGGACGTAGGGCCGCACGCGTCGAGGGTACCAGGCGTCGCACCGACCCGAGGTGAGATCCGAATCCTCCGATCAACCGATCAGGCCACCGAGAGATGCGGCGATCAGGGGTGCGGCGGTGAGCCACGCAGCCGATAGGGCGACGTTGAGCCACGCGTTGACCCGCGACTCGTAGCGTTGGACGATCGCGATTCGCTCGCCCGAGACCGCTTTCCACGAGGCCGGTCCCTCCACCGTACGGTAGCTCGGGGGCCGGTGCCGTCCTCGGGCCGTGGCGAGGACCGGGCCCTCGGCCGTGGGTGACGCCGACATCCCGCGCGCTGGCGACTGCCCGTCGTCGAAGGCGATGCTGCCGTATGCGTCCGCGCGGCCGGCCCTCGCCCCCCGGGCGATGCGCGCCCGTCCCCACGCGACGGCGGCCAGGAGCAGAGCCAAGAGAGCCAGCGTAAGCCCCCCGACTCCGGCGATGACCCAACCCCTCGGAGGCGCCAGGGAGTCGGCGATGCGTCGTATTTCGACGTCGACGACGTCGCCCGTCGCGCCGTCGAGGGCGATGATGTTGAAGGGCTCGCCCACGAGCCAGAGATCGTGCTCTTTGTCGTGGCGCACCAGGACGGGCGAGCGGGACTCCAACTGGACGGGCTCACCAAAACTCGGGGACCCGTCGGCGGGCGTCTCGAAGGACACCTGACAAAAACCCTCCGGCGTACAGCTCCGGGAGAGAGTCCTGCCCGCGATGTGCACCTCGTCGCGGCGCTGACACCGCGAGGTCGCACATTCATAGCCCGGTGGGCAGTTGGCCCCGGGACGTGGTCCGGTGCCTTCGGTGCACCAGGTCCGGCCTTCGATGGTCGTCACAGCGGGCAGCACTCCCAGCTCGGGCAACGTCTCCACCCAGGCGGCGGACTCCGGATTGCCCGTCCGGGCGAGGCCTCCCGGTACCAAGACGACCAGTGTCGTCAGCCCGGCTACGGCGCCGGCGGCTGCGATGAGGCGCAGCCCGCGCCCGGCCGCGAGGGTCATGACCACCCCGCCGCCGACCGCGGCGAGGATGAAGAGCGGGATTCCGATCATGAAGAACCCGACATCCCCCGTCCCGCAGCGCCAATGGCTCGCGACCACCGGCTGTGTCATCCAGGCCATGGACCCGAGCCAGACCATTGGGGCCGTGGCGCCCAGACCGCCGGCGATTCCCGCCCCGAGGCGTCCCGGCGCCACCCAGGCCGCAACCACGGCGACCCCGAGCAGCCCCACCGCGAGCAGCGAGGCCACCGGAACGACTCTGGTCCCGACCGCGAGGGTCACGGCCAGGAAGAGACAAGTGCCGGCCGCGAGCCCTGAGACGCCGCCCGCCACAATCGCATCTTTTGCCGGTTTCATGGCCCTAGAACGCCCGAGGACCCGAGGGCTTACAGTCGGCACTGAGGTTGTCGCTTCCTCCCTGAAAGGGAGCCCGTGCAGTCCAACTATTCCGGTCACCTACCCGCTATCTGATCCAACGCAATCGCAAGGGCGACGAGCGGCTTGCCAGGACATGTAAGCGGTATCAAACTGCGCGCCTCCCTGAACGGACGGCCCCGCAATGCACGCACCCACCAGAGCCTCTCTCCTCCTCCTCCTCCTCCTCCCCCTCTTCCTTGCTCTCGCCCTCGTAGCGTGCGGTGACGATGGCCCGCCCCCCGGCGATAGCGGGATGGATACCGGCGGGGATGGCGACATGCCCGACACTTCGCCGCCGGTGGATGGCGGAGACCTCTGCATGGGCGTCGACTGCTCTGCGATGGACGACATGTGCAACGACGGCGTCTGCGATCCCGCGACGGGCGGCTGCCTGCAGGAGCCTTTGGTGGACGGGACTGCGTGTGACGACGCAGACCTCTGCACCGGAACTTCGGTTTGTGCCGCCGGAACCTGCGAGGGCTCGGACCCGCCCGATTGCACCGCCATGGACGATCAGTGCAACGTCGGCATGTGCGACACGATGAGCGGTGACTGCATGGCGGCCCCCGTCATGGACGGTACGATGTGCGACGACGCTGATTCTTGCACGAACATGGACGCGTGCGGCGGCGGCGCCTGTGCCGGCGTAGACGCCTGCGGCGGTGCTCTGTACGCAGAGAACTTCGAGGCCAGCGATGGCGGATGGACGACTGGCGGTACGAACTCGAGCTGGGAGTACGGGACGCCGGACGGCAGCATCATCGACGCGGCCGCCAACGGCACGGGTGCGTGGGTGACCAACCTGGACGGCGACTACAATAACAGCGAGGACTCGTACATCGAGAGTCCCGTCCTCGACTTCAGCACGGCCACCGCCGACCCGCTCCTTCGCTTCTCCCACATATTCGTCACGGAAGGATGCTGCGACGAAGGGTGGGTCGAGGTTTCGACCGACGGAGGCTCGACCTTCAACAAGGTCGGCACGGCAGCCACCGGCATCAGCTGGTACAACGACGCCACCAACGATTGGTGGGATGGCACCAGCAGCGGCTGGCGCAACGCTCAACACACACTGGCGGGCACTGCGGGGGAGGCCGACGTGAGGATCCGCTTCGTGTTCAGTTCGGACAGCTCGGCGACACGGGAGGGCTTTGGCGTCGACGACATCCTGGTGATCCCCGATGCGGATGGAGATCTCGCGGTCGACGCGCTGACGGTTCCGGCGCCCGCCTGCAGTACCACCACTGGCACCTTGACCGTTGGCATCCTGAACCTCGGCACGACCGACGTGACCGGCTTCGATGTGACCCACACGGTGGGGTCCATGGCGCCCGTCACCGAGACTTCGACCGCCACGATCACCGCCGGCGGCACCTTCGACTTCTCCTTCACGGCTGACATCAGCGTGACCGCGGACGCGCCGCTGACCGTGCGAGTCACCGCGACCGGTGACCCAATTCTCCTCAACGATGCCCGGAGCACGGCGATCGCCGTCATCCCCGAGGTGGCTGGCGCAGCCTACGCGGAGGATTTCGAGGCCGATGACGGTGGCTTCCGCGTCGGTGGAAACGGTGCAAGCTGGGCGCATGGGATACCGAGCGGCTCGTACATCCGCGCCGCTGGGCAGGGCACGTCGGCCTGGGTGACGAACCTCGCGGGTGGCTACAACGACAGCGAGGACTCGTATGCACAATCGATCTGCCTCGATTTCACCAGCACCACGGCGGATCCGATTCTCCAGTTCCGCCACACGTACCAGACCGAGCTGAACTTCGACGAGGGCTGGGTCGAGATCAGCACGGATAGCGGTGCGACCTGGACGAAGCTCACGGGCGGCGCGTCCGCCATCAACTGGTACGACGACACGACGAATGAATGGTGGGAGGGCGACTCTGCTGCCGGCTCCGGGACATGGCAGTGGGCGCAAGGGGTCCTGACCGGGGCCGCCGGCAACTCCGCGATACTTCGATTCCACATGAGCTCAGACTCCAGCAACACCGGGGATGGCTTCGGCTTCGATGACCTGTCCCTCGTCACTGACGTCGATGGGGACCTCGCGGTCGAGGTCCAGCGGCTCGAGGCAAGCTGCGGCACGTCTGGCGGGGACGTCGTCGTCACCGTGCGCAACCTCGGCTCGACGGATGTCACCGGCTTCGACATCGAGTACGCAGAGGGCACGGCGGCGGCGGTGATGGAGACCTCGACCGACACCGTAACGGCCGGGGGCACTCTCGCCTTCACGTTTGCCACTCCCGTATCCGTATCGGCGGCGTCGACACTGACCGTCACCGTCGCGGCTGCAGGAGATCCCAACGCCGGTAACAATGCCACCACGGTTACGGTTCCCGCGCCGCTCCCGGTGATGGCGATCGGCACTGGGTACGCGGAGGACTTCGAGGCGGATGACGGCGGATGGGTCGTGAGCGGAACGAGCGCCAGCTGGGCATGGGGCGCGCCTTCCGGGACGTTCATCCCAGCAGCCGCGGCCGGAACCAACGCCTGGGTCACCAACCTCTCGGGTGACTACAACTCGGACGAGCTGTCGTATCTCGCGAC
>JAFDCW010000160.1 GCA_019312705.1 Deltaproteobacteria bacterium | reverse complement strand
ATGGCCCCGGGACCATACACCGCCCCCCCACCGAACGGGACCCGTTCTCAGCCCCAGGTCGGCTATGCTCGGCGGCTATGAGAGGCCTCGGAATGCTCGTCGTCGTCGTTTCGACGATGATCGCCCTCCAAGCATGCGACAATTGCCGCGCGTCCCCACGAACCGCGATCCCCGAGCTCACCGCGCCTCGCCGGTCGGGGGAGATCGTCCTCGATGGTCACCTCGGAGAAGCGGACTGGGCGAACGCCCCGGTCACCGAGCGCTTCGTCCGAACCATGGACGGCCTCCCTGGCGAACCGGTGACGACCGCCCGCGTGCTCTGGGACGACTTCAGGTCTCCCCTACGGGCCTGGTCTTCGATACCCGCTTTGATACTGTCCGGCAGCCGGCCCCCTTCGGTTACCCGGATTGGCAGAGCGGCCTGGAGGCGGGCGTCGACCTCCGAGGCACGGCCAACGACGACGAGGCGGACCAGGGATATACGGTCGAACTGCGCATTCCCTTCGCCTCGTTCGACGCTGGAGAAGGCCCAGCACCGGCACCGACCGGTACCGAGACGTGGTCCATCGCGCTCTATCTGCTCGACGTCCAGCGAGGCGGCCAGCGCGGCGTCGGGTGGTCTGCACCCCTCGTGGGGGACTTCCACGTCCCGACGCGCTTCGGTCGGGTCACCTTCGAGCAGTGATGCTTTACAAGGAGGGTGAGCCCATGAAAGCATTTTGCCCGCGCGTTCCATGCGCGCAGCGAATTGCGCACTAGCGCATTCAGGAGTGAGGGATGGGAATCTTCAGCCGCATGAACCGGGTCATCAAGTCCAACCGTGGACCAGGCCGAGGACCCGGAGAAGCTCATCGGGCAGACCGTCATCGACATGGAGAAGGAAGTGAAGCGCGCCAGGAAAGACCTGGTGGGCACCCTCGGTACCGCCAAGCGCCTCGTGAAGAAGGCGCGCGAGTATGAGGAAGAGGTCGCCGATTGGGAGCGCAAAGCGACCCTGGCGATCAAAGCCGGCGACGACGACCTCGCCCGGGAGGCGCTGCGCCGGAAAGCCCGAGCCGCGCAGCAGGCCGATGACGCGAAGGACCAGGCCGTCTCGGCGGAGAGCGCCGCCGAAGAGATGAAGTCGACCCTCGACCGCATCGAGCGAAAGATCGAGGAGCTCAAGAACAAGAAGGGCAGCCTCGCCGCCCAGGTGAAGCGTGCTCGCCAGGCACCGAGCACCGAGGCCGGCGGGTCCGTAGGCGGGGGGCGTTTCCAGAGCGAAGCCCTCGACGAGCTCGACCGCATGACGGGACAGATCGATCAGCTCGAAGCCGAGGTCGAGGTGGCCAACGTCCTCGACGACCCGAAGCGGGCCGACGTCGACGCGAAGTTTCGAGCCCTCGAGAAGAACACCAAGGGCGGTGCCGTCGAAGACGAGCTCGCCGCCCTCAAAGCAAAGCTCGGCGGCTGAGGAAGACGGGCGTGACGCGCGCACGATGAGCGACCGCTTCGTTCTCTGGCACCGCCGGATACCCGTCCCTCACGACGGCTTCGCGGGGGACTTCGGGGTCGCCGAGGATCCGCCGTGGACCGACCGGGTGAGCGCAGCTCTCCTCGAGGCCGGCGCGGAGATGGTCGCCCGAATTGGCGGCTCGATCGCCGTCGAGGTGGCCGGGGCGGACCTCGACGCAGCCATCGAGTGTGCCCTCGGGCTGATTTCCTTGGGAGAGCAGCAGACCCCTCAGGCCCTGGTGTGCTTTGGCGTGAGCCGGGAGGCACCGGGGGCCGACCACAGCGCCGCCTTCGACCTCGCCCAACTGCTCGCGAACCGCGCTCGCCCCGGCGAACTGCTCCTCGACCCGGAGGCCCGGGGCGTGGCGGCGACCAGCTACCTCTTCGGGCGCACTGTGAACATCGGCGTCGGGGCCGTCAGTGGGTTCGCGATCGATCGGGACTACCCGCGGCGCGACGCGTGCCGGAGGGCGATCGAGTACCTCTCGCCCCCTCCCATACCGAGCACAGCCGAGCCAGCCCTCGAGCGCATCCGCGAACTTGCCCAGACGCGAGGGCAGCACCGCTTGATTCTCCGCGGCACGGTGCGCCGCGGCTTGTCGGAGTTCGTCGGCGTGCTCGCCGAAGAGCTGAGGCCGCCCCTGGTGCTGAAACTCGAGGCGGTACCGGGGGCCCTCGAGCCTCTGGGCAGCCTGCGCTACGCGCTGACCCACCGCTGGAAGACCCGCGAAGGCGTGCAAGCCGCGGTCGCTCCTCTGAGCGGCGGGGCGCCAGCCACCCTCGGACGAATTGCGAAGGGCATCGCCGTCGACCGCTCGGATGCCGTGCAGGCGGTGACGGCGATGCTCGCGGCCCACAGCAGCGAAGGATCCGTACCGTGGATCATCGCCGACCCCCTCTCTCAGGTGGACCCTGCGACGATCGGCGTGATCTCGGAGGCGATGGCTCCGGGGGGTACGGAGGCCTTGCTGCTTGGCCGCCTCCGGGATGACGTCAAGCCGCCGACCCAGCTGCTCGCTCACGGAGACATCGAAGACCTCCCCCTGCCCCGCATTCGCTCCGCCGGGGCCCTCGAGGTGGCCCGCGTCGTGCTTGGCGAAAAGACCGACGAAGGCGTTTGCCAGCGAGTCGCCCAGCTCGGCGGAGCATCGGCCCTCGGAGTCGTCGAGGCGGCCCGGGTCCTCGTCGCCGGCGGCGACCTCATCCACGGCGACGAGAGCTACCGTTGGCGCGCCGGACCCCGGAGCGGGGTGCGCACCATCCCCATCGAAGCGCTCATCGAGGAGCGGGTGACGGCAACCGACGGCACCGCCCGATGCATCCTGGAAGCAATCTGCGCGACCCCGAGCGGCTCCCCCAGTGAACTGTCACGTACCGTGGCGATGGCCGACGGGATCGGCATGGACGACCTCGCCGAGGGCATCGAGCGACTCTGCGGCGAAGCCTTCCTCGCCCCGGAGGAGCCTCTCTACGCGACGAGCGCAGTGCTGCGGACGGTCGTCGTGCACGCGATGACGCAACGACGACTGAGAGAGGTCTACGGGTTCATCGCGGGCGCCATGGAGGCAAATGCGGCCCGGGACGCCGAGTTCGAAAAGGCGACCATCGGCTACTACTTGGCGGAGGGAGGTCAGGAGGCCGAGGGCGCGAGGGCCCTCATCGAGGCCGGGCGGGCTGCGGGCCTCCGGGGCTTCCCCCGGGCCGCGGTGCGCCTCGCCGCCGCCGCCGTACGCTACGACCCGTCGCCGCGGACCCGGAATGCAGCAACCATATTGAGCCGAAGCGTCAGCTCGCGACGGCGAGCGAACGGGCCTCCGGTCCCCGACACGGTCCTCGCCGCCGCCGAGGAGCTCAACGCGGTCGGAGAGGAAGAACCGGAAAGTGTCGGCCAGAGCGCCATCCGCTCGCTACGAGAGCGGGACTTCGATTCGGTGGACCGGCTCCTCGACATCGCGATCGCCGAAGGCGTCGACCCCTCTGCCGCCGACAGGCTCCGGGCGCTGACCGAGCTCGGACGGGGGGAGCTCGGGCGGGCCCTGGTCGCGCTGCACCAAGCGCGGGCCGCCATGCCCGATGACGACCAGGCCCGGACCCGCACGGAGATCGCCCGGGGCATCATCCTCCTCGGCTCTCGAAAGCCGGCGCTGGCGGTACGTTGCGCTCTCCGGGCGCTCCGCTTCAGCCGAAGCACCGGTACCGAGACAGGCGAGGCGGCAAGCCTGAAACTGCTGAGCCTCTGTTTCTCGGCCCTCGGGCGGGACGAAGAGGCGCGAGCGATCGCCTCCGGGTGAGATCAGAGCGCGCGCATCAGCGCTCGAAACATGTCGAAGGTGAGAGCTTGCTCGCCGCCACCGAGGGCGTTGGCGGGATCGGGGTGCACGTCGAGCAAGAGGCCGTGGGCCCCCGCTGCGATCGCCGCGGCACACAACGGGGCGATGCGCCGCCGGACGCCGACGGCGCTCGTCGGGTCGACGACGATGGGCAGGTGCGTCGTCTCGCGAAGCTGGGGGATCACCGAGAGGTCGAGGGTGCGTCGCTCACCGGGCCCCATGGTGCGGACGCCGCGTTCACAGAGCACGACCGAGGCTTTACCCTTCGCGGCGATGTGTTCGGCGGCGGCGAGCCATTCTTCGACCGACGCCATGGCGCCGCGCTTGAGCAGGACGGGTTTGTCGACCTGCCCGACCGCGTCGAGGAGCGCCCGGTCGTGTACGTGGCGCTCGGAGACCACGAGCAGATCCACGCGCCGGGCGACCTTGCCCACGTCACCCGGCCGGGCGACCTCGGTGGCGATGGGCAGGCCGATCTCGCGACCCGCCTCTTCGAGCATGGCCAGGGCGTCGAAGCCGCGCCCCTCGACGAAGTAGCCGCTCGCCCGGGGCTCGAAGCAGCCACCCCAGAGGACCTGGGCCCCGGCGTCTTTGACGACCCGGGCCACGTCGCGAATCTGCTCCCGGGACTCGACCAGGGTCGGCCCGGCAAAGACCACGGTCTCCGCACCGCCAAGGCGGACATCGGCGCCGATTTGTACGACGGTGTCGGCCCGGTCTTCGCCCCGGCCGACTGCGTCCAGAGCCTTCTTGCCGGGGCCCCGCCGCGGGACCGCGACGGCCGGGGCATCCCCTCCGGTGAACGCCTCGGCGAGGCGCTCCCCCCGGCGACCGGCTGCGCTCGGGTAGCTGCCCAGGATGATCAGTGACGACGTGCGCGCGCGTACCTCGACGATGGCCTCGTCGACGCTCGGGTCACCGACGGCACCCTCGAAATCTAGGTAGAAGAGGTACTCGAAGGGAGACCCGGGGCGCGGGCGGGACTGGAGCTTGGTGAGGCTGAGGCCGTGGGACGCCAGCACGTTCAGGCACGCCGCGAGGGCGCCCTGCTCGTGGCGCGTGGCGAGCAAGAGCGACGTCTTGCTGGGCACGCCCGGAGCGATGGGCACAGCCTCTCGGGCGACGACGAGCATGCGCGTGAAGTTGTCGGGCTGGTCGGCGACGTTGCGCCGGAGCACGGTGAGGCCATAGCGTTCGGCTGCGGTCTCGCTGCCGAGGGCCGCCTGGGTGACATCGCCGTCGTCGTGAACCTTGCGCACGGACCCGGCCGTGTCGGCGTAGGCCCGAGGCTCGACGTGGGGCAGCGCCGCGAGGAAGTCGCGGCACTGGGCCAGAGCCTGAGGATGGGACCATACCGAGCGCAGGGACTCGAGGGTCGCCCCGGGGCTCGCCACCAAGCAGTGGTCGACCCGCTGCACCTCCTCGCCGACGATCGCCAGCCCCATGCTCGCGAGCAGATCGTAGGCCTCGTGGATCGAGCCCGCGGTCGTATTTTCGAGGGGCAGGACCGCCCAGGCGGCGGCGCCATCGCGCACGTCTTCGAGCATGTCGCGGAAGCTCGGGTAGCCACGGAGCTCGGCGCGCAACCCGAGGCGGGCAAAGTGCCGGGTCGCCGCGGCGTGGCTGTAGGACGCTTCGATGCCCTGGTAAGCAACGACCGGTGGCGCGCCGGGCTCGGTTACTCGGTCACTCTCGTCCGCCCCATCTCCGGCCCCCGGGGCGGCGGCCCCGGCGGCGACGGCGTCCATCAGCGCTTCGACGGCTCCGACATCGACCCCGAGATGCTCGGCCAGGCGCGAAGCCCGGGCGCGCTCGTCGGCGCTCGGCGGTCCGTACTCGAGCCGGGCTCCGAGGGCCCGGAGCACCCGGGCGTCGAGCTCGGCGCGCTTCTGGTTTCCGTCATCGGTCACCCGGAGAGCATGCCTGAGGTGCCCGTCCGAGGGGAGGGTTCGTGGGAGGAGATCTGGCGCTTTCCTTTCGGCGCTGACCGGCCGAGAATGCCGCCTTGTGGGAAAGGCCGTCCCGATTTCGGTTTTGGGTGTTCTAGGTGTGCTCGTTGCGCTGCCAGCGCCGGGCCACGCCCAGGACATCAGCTACCAGCGCACCCCCCTCGGGGACCGGTCCGTGGGCATGGCCGGTGCCTATACGGGCATTGCCGAGGACGTCTCGGCCGTCTGGTACAACCCAGGGGGCCTCGCCTTCCAAACGGCCGCCAGCGTCTCCGGCGCCCTGTCGATCAACATCTTCAGTTCGTACCATGTGGACGACGGATACGGCTTCCAGAACGAGACCTCGGACCTCAACGACGAGGGCACGACGACCATCCCGTTTTTTGTCGGCGGCTTGGCGAAGATCGGCCCCGAGGAAGACCTGGCCCTGCGCCGCCACACCATCGCCGGCGCGGCGGTGAGCCCCGTCGTGCCCTCGCGGCGCTTCGACGCCGCCGTACAGCCAACCTCCGGGACCGGAGAAGACGGGGCCGCGGTCCTGCGAACGCTCACTCGAGCGAAGCTCCAGTATTACGGCCCCAGCTACGCTTACCGCTTGAGCGATCACCTGGGCATCGGGGTCTCGGCGTACCTGTCGGTGCACGACTTCGACTACGAAGAATCCGAGACCATCGGCGCTTTCACCGACCGACTGCCGGACGGGTCTTTCATGAGCGCAGCCGCGACCTCGCGCATCTCCGGCGGACGGTCCTTCGTGGCGTCTCTGCTCTTTCGCATCGGCCTGGCTTGGCACCCCAACGACAAGGTGCACTTGGGGCTGATGCTGCAGATGCCGAACCTGCCCATCATCCGCGAGGGAGAGATTTCCGAGTTCGTCACCCGGGTAGGCCCGGACGGCAGGGGGACGTTCACGGGCGGGGTACAAGAGACGACGCCGGAGCTGCGCCAACCCTTCGAAGCCCGCCTGGGCGTTGGACTTCGACCGGTGCCGCACTGGCGCATCGCCTTCGACGTTTCCGTCTACGGCCCCCTAGGGCGTTCCGACAACCCGCTGCACGTCTTTGGTGAAACAACTCCGGACCCGGTCACGGGCACGGAGCCGTCCCCCGGACGGTTCTTCAACAACGAGCTCGCCCTGTCGCCCATCGCGAACTTCGCAATAGGAGCCGAAACGGTCATCAACGACTTCATCCCCCTCTCCTTTGGCATCTTCAGCGATTTCTCGCCGTCTCGGGGTGTGAACGGGCCGACGAACACCTACCAGCCGGACCGCATGGACAACGGCGGATTGACGGCCGTGATCGGGTACCGCCGCAACGGATACAACATCGCGGTCGGCGGGACCCTGACCATGGGCTGGGGCGCCGCCTACGGGACGAACCCGGACGCCATGGCCGCCGAGCGCTACGTGCCCCGGGCCGCGCGGTCCTCGGCGCTCTACCTCTTCATCACGGGCTACACCGGAGCCGCGGAGCAATTGGCCCACGACGTCGAGGATTTCCGGATGACCGACGAGCAACGGCAAGTAAACCAGGAAAGAGAGGCGGAGCATGCGCGCCTCGAGGAGCTCCGACGGCAGTGCGAGGAGCGCCTCGCAGAGGAACTCCGCGAAATCGGGAGCACCCCCGGGAACGGGAACGGGAACGGGAACGGGAACGGGAACGGGAACGGTGACGGGAACGGTGACAGCAACAGAGACTCCGACGCCCCGTCAGAAGAGCCGACGGCGGACGACTGAATCTTGTATCCTCGACGCGTGAGCCAACCGGAGCGTCCGACGGAGAGGACGAGCGAGCCCCTCCCCCTAGACGAAGAGCTCGAGCGCTTCGCGAAACTGCAAGCGGTGCTACTCGACCGGTGGTCGGCGATTCGCCATGTAGACGCCGGCTCCCGGGACATCGTGGTCGTACCGAGCCTCTCCCTCGAGGGCCTCTCAATGAGCACCATCGCCGGGGTGAACCACTACGAGGAGCGCATGCTCTTCACCCTGATGCTCCTGCGCCACCCGCGGGCGCGCCTGGTCTACGTCACCAGCCAGCCCATCCACCCGGCGATGATCGACTACTTCGTCGCCATGGTTCGCGGCATCAGCGCCTCCCACGTCCGCGAGCGCCTGACGCTGCTTTCGACTTACGACAGCTCGCCCCGGCCCCTTACAGCCAAGATCCTCGAACGCCCCCGGCTGATGCGGCGGATCCTTCGGGCCATCGACCCGGACCGCGCTCACATGTCGTGCTTCACGGTCTCCCGCCTCGAGCGCACCCTCGCCGTGCGCCTGGGCATCCCGCTCTACGGCGTCGACCCCGTACACCTCGAGCTCGGGACCAAGAGCGGTTCACGGCGCGTATTCCGGGAGGCGGGGGTGGCGATGCCCATCGGCACCGAAGGGGTGAAGAGCCCCGGGGAGATAGCCAACGCCGCCGCGGACATCTGGGAAGAAGCGCCGCAGACCACGAAGGTGGTGGTCAAAAAGGACCACGGCTTCAGCGGAGAGGGCAACGCCGTCCTCGACCTCGGTCCCCTCGGCGCGGTGGCCCCGGGATCGCCGGATGCCGCCTCCCGGGGGGGGCGCATCGACCGCATCCTCCAAGAGCTTCCCCGCATGCGCTTCGCCTGCACGACGACCTCGTGGGAGCCATTTCGCGACGAATTCGCCGAGATGGGCGGCATCGTCGAGGCCTTCGTCGAGGGAAAGAACGTACGCAGCCCGAGCGGGCAGCTACGCATCGACCCCCGGGGCGAACTCGAGTGCGTGAGCACCCACGACCAGATCCTCGGCGGCCCAGACGGCCAGACCTACGCCGGCGCACGTTTCCCCGCCGACGACGAGTATCGAATGGAGATCCAATCCGACGCCTTGAAGGTCGGCCGAGTATTGACCGAGCGCGGGGTGCTGGGCCGGGTCGCCGTCGACTTCATGACCGTCGAGCGGCCAGAGGAACCAGGCACCTGGGACCGGGTCGCCATCGAGATCAACCTGCGCATGAGCGGGACGACCCACCCCTTGATGATCATGAAGATG
>JAFDCW010000862.1 GCA_019312705.1 Deltaproteobacteria bacterium | reverse complement strand
CATCGTCCATGAACCGGTCCCTTCGGCGCGCTTGGTTCGAAACGATGTGCCACCGCGCCTCGATGCCATCCTTCGCCGGGCCCTGGCCAAGGACCCCGCCCAGCGCTTTCAGACCGCGGGGGAACTCTACATCGCCCTCGAACGATTCCTGGCCGAACAGGGCGAGTTTGTGCACGCAATGCACATCGGGGCCGCAATCGAGAAGCTCATGCCCGACGCGGCAGCGGCAGGGCCCTTCGCGCCCTCTTCCAACCCATCGGGCCAAGCTCTGTCCCTCCCCGAGTCGGGCCCGCGTGCCGCCTCAGATGCGACCGCCGGATCCGGTCGCGGTGAGATGCTCGACGGTGAGGACGACGACGACCTCGACACCTTCGACACTCTACGCCCGCACGAGGACGCCGCGATGGCCGACGGGGGCATCGAGGTCGACCTCGACGAAGACCTCGAGGATGATGACCCGCCCACCGACCCGTTGTTGGGCGACGACCTACCAGCGGTCATGAAGGCGCTGGACGAGGCGGCCCGGAAGCGGGACGCGGCCAATACCGCAGAGGATGCCCCAACGACGCCCCAGGTCGACGCAGACGCCGCCGGCGTGCCACGGAACTACACCGACCCGACGGGGACGTTCGGGAGGCAGCCCGGCGCCGCAGGCTCGGATGCTCGCTCGGATGCCTTGATCGCCGACGAACTCCTCGGGCCTTCGATGCCGGTCCGGGTCGGCGTGCTGCTGGCCGCCCTCGTCGGGGCCGCGGTCGTGACCGCGAGTCTCGTGTGGGCATTTTCGGACGGGGACCCGGCCGACGATGCAGCGGTCGTGGTTTCGGGCACCGAGGGCACGGATGAAGCGGCGAACGGTACGGAGGCGCCCGGTACGGAGGAGAACGGTACGGAGGCGCCCGGCACCTCCGAATCACCTGAGGCGGCCACGGGGGATCTCCCGACCGCCGAAGGCCCCTCCGAGACGGCCCCGGGCGAAGCCGTCGCCGCCGTGCCGGCGACTGGTACGGTGGAGGTCACCTCCGAGCCCCCCGGGGCGACGGTGCACCTCGGAGATCTCGAGGATACGACTCCCGTGACCTGGGAAGAGGTCGCGGCGGGTACCCATTCGGTGACTGCGACCCTCGAAGGGCACGAGGAGACGACCGAGGAGATCGAGGTCGAGGTCGGCGAGACCGCCCACCTCACCCTCAATCTCACCCCGGAGGTGGCTGAGGCGCCTGGGGAAGTCCAAGCCCCGCGAGCAGCGACCAAGCGATTCCCTGCGCGGGCGATGGGGTTGCTCGTCCTCGACACCGACCCCCGGGGAACACGAGTGTTTTACGGCCGGACCCCCCTCGGCCGGACGCCACTCCGGGCGAGGCTCCCGGTCGGCACTGTGCGGCTACGCTTGACGACACCGGACGGAGGTAATCATGTACGCTCCGTTCGCATTAATCGTCGCGGCCAGTCGCGTGCGTTCTTGCCCCTGTCCAATTGATGAATAAACACTTTTACTCGTGCGCCTTCTTGGTGGGGGTGCTGGCCGCGTTGGGTGCGACGCCGGCAACGACCCAAGCCCAAGGGGGGTTCACGCTCTCCCGCTACCGTCTGCCTCCGAATGCTGACGAGGGTTTTGGCGTGCTCTCTCCGGCTCCTCCGCCTCACCTGCGTCTCGATATGCGCCTCGGCATCGACTACTCGTACGGTCAGCTCGCCTTGAGCACCACGACCGCGGACGGACGTACCCGAGACGGCTATCTGGTAGAGAACTCCTTCACCACGCACCTGGCGGCGTCCATGGGCCTCTATGATTGGCTTGGCGTCTGGGTGGGTATTCCCGTGACGTGGGCCCAGGGCGGGGCCGACCCGGCGGACCTGGGTCTGCCGATGCTCGCCGCGCCCGCGGGGCCGGCCGCCGGCGACATGGCTATCGGGGTCCGGGCGATCTTCCTCGGGAGTCGCCAGCGCCCGACCGACGGCGCGGAGTTCTCCCTCGGTGCCGCCGCCTCCCTGTTGCTCCCGACCGGCGTTCAGGAGTCGCTCACCGGCGACGGCGGCGTTGGCTTCCGACTGCTCGTCTCGGCGGCCCTCGGAACCGCCATGGTGACCCCCATCGCGAATGTCGGCATCGCCTATCGGCCCGATGGTGACTATCAGGGCATCGCCCAGTCCGGCTCGGAGCTGCTCTTCGCATTGGGCGCTCACGTTCACCTCGACCCGGTGCGCATCGAGGCGGAGCTCCGGGGGGCGACGACGCTGACCACCGATCAGGTCTTCTCCGGAGACGCGGTTCCCATCGAGGTCTTGGTGGGCGCTCATCTCGCCCTCGGCTCTGGCCTCACCGCCGGCCTCGCCGTCGACGCCGGCGTGACCGAGGGCGTTGGCGTTCCGGCGGTTCGCATTCTGGGCACGTTTGGCTTTGCCCTTTCCCTGGCCGACCTGGGCGACGAGAACGACGACGACGACGACGACGAAGCGGCGAATGTCGACCCGGACGGCGACGGCATCTTGGGGGCCCGGGACGAATGCCCCGAAGACGCGGAGGATGCCGACGGCCATGCCGACGACGACCTCGACGAAGATGGTTGCCCGGACGGCGTCGAGATCACCGAAGATGGCCTTGCGACCACCGCCCCGATCACCTTCGGCCACCGCGACGCGGAGTTGACCGACGAGGCGACCAGCCTCCTGAACGTCCTGGCCCGGGCTCTTCAGGACCACCAGGAGGTCGTCCTCGTGCAGGTCGAAGGGCACGCCGCCGCAAACGAGGGCGGAACCAACCGCCGCCTCGCACTCTCCGGGCGACGCGCCGAGGCGGTCACCGCGTATCTCGTGGAGCGCGGCGTTCGGCAGGGGCGCCTCACCTTCGTCGGCATGGGCTCCGACGTGCCCGCCGAAGCGGGCGAGCACGACAAGAATCGCCGCGTCAGTTTTCGGGTTCTCGAGCGGCGCTGAACCCCGCTTCGTCCATCCGGTAGAGCGCGGAGCTGATCCGGTGGGGGGCCCGGCTGGCGTCGTCCTCGGCCCGCCGCTCGAGCTCGGACACGAGGACCTTTGGCGTCACCGGCGCCGCCAGGAGAGTATCTCGGTGGGGCACGGCGACATAGAACGGCGTGCCGAGTTCCCGGGAGATCACCTCATGGAGGTTGGGAAGAAGGAGCCGCGCGGCGTCGAGGCCATCGCCGCTGCGCGCCACGATCAACGGGCCCGCGTCGGTATCGAGGCGGGTGAAGCGGGCCTTCGTCGAACGTGCGGCCAGGTTCTCCACGGCGCGCTCGAGGACTTCGTCGAAGCTCCGTTCCCACGCTGCGATTTCGTCTTCGCGCAGGAATCGGGACCGACCCTCGTGGGCGAGGAGGAGGGCGACGGAGAGGCTCGGAAAGAGCGGGCGGATCGCCAGCTCTCCGCGGCCCGCGGCGCTGTCGGGGAGGTCGGCGGTGAAAGTCGGAGGTACGAGACGCGGGACGAGGCGCGGCCCCGCCTCTTCCCAGGGAAGCGCCGTCGCCTGGCCTCCGAGGAATGTGACGAGCTTGTCCACCGATCGACGGACGTCGGCGTCGTCGCCGTCCCGAGTTGCCGCGATCGTCCGGCTGAGGTCGACTTCGGTGTCATCACTGAGCTTCAAATAATGCTCGAAATGCTCGCGGACCTCGAGAGGCGGGCTTCGCTCGGACAGCGCCTCGGCGAGGTAGACGCGGACCCGAGCCCCCGGGCCGCGGCCCCCGGCCTCCGCTTCGGCTCTTCGGACGGCGACGGCGAGCGCTACCCCTGGGTCCTCTGCGTCAAGGACCTCCTCGATTGCGCCAAAGGGGTCGAAGTAGCCATAGGCACCGATGCGTATTCGATGCACGCCATCGCGGCAGCGGTGCTCGCCCACTCCTAGGTGGGCGATGAGCAGGAGGGCGAGGGCGGCCCCCGCTCCTTCCACGAACGCCCGGTCGGCGTCGTCTCCGGGCTCTTCGACGTCGCAGTAGTCTTCGATGCGCGAGAG
>JAFDCW010000861.1 GCA_019312705.1 Deltaproteobacteria bacterium | reverse complement strand
AGCGGGGAGAAGACCGCCGAGATGACGGTCAGCACCCGGAGACGGTCCTCGGTCTTCTTCTGATAGAACATCTGCAGTTGAGACTCGAGCTCCCGGGCGCGCACGTCGAGGCGATCGAAGGAGCGGTCGACGTGGCGGATGAGGGTGAGCATCGACCCCCGGACGGACGTCTTCGCGTCGCCGATGACCTCCGCCGCGGCGGGCGTGGCCATCGCTGCCAAGCAGAAGATCTGGTCTTCGCAGATGTTGCCACACCGGAGGACCGCGTTCTTCAGGAGGCGGATGGCGTGAATGGAGACGCTGCCGGGGTTGTTCTCGAGCTGCGCGTCGAGGTCGTCGACGGCATCGCGCATGGCCTCGAGTGCATCGCGGTCCGTCCGGGCGGCACTCTCGAAGAGCTCGGCCATGGGGTTGTCGGCGTCCTCGGCACCGCTCGTTTCCATCTTTCGCCGAAAGACCTCGAAGTACTCCATGGGATTTCGCGTGATCGTGAGCATGCGTCGGCCGCGAACGATGACGATGAGGTACTCCCGGGTCCACGCTCCCGGAACCTGAACGGGAAATGAGAGCCATGCCGCACCTTCCGCCATGAGGAACTCGGGGTGGGGAAACGGGTCGAGGGTAGCCTCACGGACCTCGACGGACGCATGCATGTCGTCGAGGACCGCGTCGAGTTCTTCCGGGGTCGGCGCGACCGCGTGCACCCACGAGATGTCGTGGCTGTCGTCTGGGAGGTCACTGAAGTCGTCGTGCCGGGTGAATCTGGTCCCGTGAACGAGATAGTAGAAGATCGCCATCGCGGCGCAGTCTACCCGACTCCGTCGCGCACGTTTCGGCGGCCAGTTGAGGTATGCTCTCGGTGATTCGATGCAGTACTGGTGGGAAGACCTTCCGCGCGACGAGCTCCTCGATATTCGCCTTTGCGATCTCGGGGTCGAACTCGATCACAACTGGCTCACGGTCTGCGTCAAGCGGCTCCGGGAGGAGCTGAAGGCGGCAGGGCTTCTTCGCTTTCGCCCGCACTTCTATCTCGCCGACGAGTGGTGCTGCCCCGATGGCATTCCCGGGGTCGGCATCCCCTTCTATCTCGCGCACCCGCGGCTGATGCGCCTCGAAGACGCGACGATGCTCGAGGTTGAGGGCGGCACCCGCCGCGAGTGCATGCGCCTTCTCCGTCACGAAGCCGCCCACGCTCTCCAGCACGCCTATCATCTCCAGCGCCGCCGCAAGTGGCAGCGACAATTCGGCAAGGCCTCGCTGCCTTACCCCGACGCCTATCGGCCCAACCCGATGAGCAGGGATTTCGTGCAACACCTCGATGGCTGGTACGCACAGGCCCATCCGGTGGAAGACTTCGCCGAAACCTTTGCCGTTTGGCTGCCGCCGCGCTCGCGGTGGCAGCGCGACTATGCGGGGTGGGGCGCCCTCCACAAACTCGAATACCTGGACGAACTCCGACAAGACATCGGCCACCGCCCCATGCCGGTCAAGTCCCGGGCTCGCCCCTATCGCGTCGCGGGGCTGCGGCATACCCTCCGGCAGCACTATGAGCGCCGCCAGGAGCACTACCGGCCCGGTTTCATCGAGGACTACGACCGCGACCTGCACAAGGTCTTCAGCGATTCATCGCGCCACCGTAGCAAAGAGTCCGCAGCCAAGTTTCTTCGCCGTCACCGTCGGGCTATCCGAGAACAAGTCGCTGAGTTCACCGGTGAGTACGTCTTCGCCGTCGACCAGGTGCTCCGGGACATCATCACCCGGTGCCGCGAACTCAACCTCCGGGTCGTGCATTCGGAGCGTCGTACCCGTCTCCAGGTGGGCATCATGTTGACGGTGCACACCGTTCACCTCCTGCATCGCCGTGACGAGTGGCACTCGCTATGAAGAAGCTGCGCGCTGCGGTCCTCGTACACGAATCGCTGGTTCCACCCGAGGGAGCCCATGATCTGTCGGATGAAGATCGCGCGAGCTTTCAAACCGAGCTCCATGTCGGCGATGCGCTGTCCGGTCTCGGCCACGAGGTCCAGTTCGTCGGGGTGAGCGACGAACTGGCTCCCATCCGAAACTCGATCGCTTGGTTCGACCCCCACGTCATCTTCAACCTCCTCGAGGAGTTCCGCGAGCAGGCCATCTACGACGCCCACGTCGTGGGGTACCTCGAGCTCAAGCGCGCGCCCTACACGGGGTGTAACCCCCGGGGCCTGACTCTGGCCCGCGACAAGGCCCTGTCGAAGAAGATCCTGACCTATCACCGTATCCGCGTGCCGCGCTTCCACGTCTTCCCTCGGTACCGCAAGATTCGTCGCCCGAAGCATCTCGAGTTTCCCCTCATCGTGAAGTCGCTCATCGAGGAGGGCAGCTATGGCATCGCCCAGGCCTCCTTGGTCACCAACGACAAGACCCTCGCCGAACGGGTTTCGTTCATCCACGAGACCATCCGCACCGACGCCGTCGTCGAGCAGTACATCGATGGCCGCGAGGTCTACTCGGCGGTCCTTGGAAACCACCGCCTCCAGGTGCTTCCCACTTGGGAGATCATGCTCGACAAGTTGCCCGAGGACGCCGCGCGCATCGCGACGCGCAAGGTGAAGTGGGACCTCGC
>JAFDCW010000159.1 GCA_019312705.1 Deltaproteobacteria bacterium | reverse complement strand
CGACCCCCGGGCGAAGGTCATCAAGAAGCTCGCCTACGAGGTCTTCGACGAGGTCGGCAAGAACCCCCTCATCGACATCGCCGTCGAGCTCGAGCGGATCGCCCTCGAAGACGACTACTTCGCCGAGCGCAAGCTCTTCCCGAATGTCGACTTCTACAGTGGGCTCATCTACCAGGCTCTTAATCTTCCGATGGACATGTTCCCGGTGCTCTTCGCCATCGGGCGGACACCGGGGTGGCTGTCCCAGTGGGAAGAGATGCTGACCGATCCCGAGCAGAAGATTGCGCGGCCGCGGCAGGTTTACCTGGGCGAGCGCGGGCGTAGCTACGTCCCGGTCGACAAGCGCGGCTAAACAGCATCGCTTGAAACGCGATACCCGGCGCGATCTGGCCTCGCTTCCTGCGCTGCCTGCTCACCTATAAAGATAGGCTGCGCGGGCTGCTCGGAACCGAGACCACCTCGCTTGGGTCTCGCGTTCCAATCGACGCTGTTTGGTTTTTGGTGGGCGGTGGCGCCGCACCGTTCGCGTAGCCGTAGGCGAGGCCGTCGCGGGAACGGCGACGGGAACGGCGACGGGAACGGGAACGGGGACGGACACGGCGACGGGAACGGAGACGGCGACGGGAACGGAAACGGGAACGGAAACGGGAACGGAAACGGCGACGGACACGTGAACGGTCACGGCCACGGCGAATGGCAACGAGGTCGTCTGCCGCCCCCCTCAGGCCGCCGGCGGGTCAGGTGACGCGACGCAGGAGCTGCGAGACGATGGTCCGTCGGGCGACGTGAATACCGCGGTTCAGCGCGGCGAGGGCGCGTAGCGCGGGGCGATAGCGGGCGGGCAGTACGTACTGGGTCAGCTCGAAGACGACTCCGTCGGGCGCTGTGAAGTAGACGTAGCGGACCGGTCCGTCGCCTCGGGGGTCGCCGTGCACGTCGACACCCTGGTCGGCCAGTCTCTGGGCCCACGCATCGACATCGTCGACATTGAGACCGATGTGGGCGACTCCGTATCCGGTTCGCATCGCCCCGTCGCCTAGGCCGGGCGCGGGACTTGCCTCGAGTCCCGGCGGAAAGGCGCTCACCACCAATACCTGCCCTGCAAGCAGGACGAAGTGGTTTCGGCGGCCATCGCTCGTGGCGATAGACCCGAGGGTCTCACCGCCGAGCGAGTCACGATAGAACGCGAGGGTGACCTCCGGCTCGGCCGCGTAGACGTGCACGTGATCGAAGGACGTGATCATGACCGCGGTCTCGCTGGGCTCAGTCGCCGAGGTTCATGACGGTCACGGGTGCGTAGCGACGCTCTCGGGTGCCATCGCCGAGCTGCATCCTCGTATTGTAGCCCCAGCAGTCCACCTCGCCGGTGGCCCTGAGAGCGCACGCGTGGCTGGCTCCGAGGCCGAGGTCGGCGGCGTCCGTGAGACCCATGACCTCTACGGGGGAGTACGAGCAGTCGGTGGCCATCGGACCCGTGCAGTCGCCGCCGTGGTTGACCATGCCGTCGCCGAGCTGGCCCTCTTCGTTGTCGCCGAAGCAGAAAACCGAACCCGAGGTCATTCGCACGCAGGAGTAGTGTACGCCGGTGTCAACCTGGGCGATGGGGTCGGCCGGGTCGGCGTCGATCACGAGGGTCGGGACCGAGACACTCGTCTGGTCTCCGAGGCCGAGCTGGCCGTAGTGGTTGGCGCCCCAGCAGTAGAGGTTGCCGTCGTCGCCGAGCGCGCAGGCGTGGGCGCCGCCGGGGGCGATCTGAGTGAACATCACTCCCGCAGGGAGGGACACCTCCTGGGGCGTCGAGGCGCAGTCGTAGGTCGATCCAGTGCCGGTCTCGCAGCCGCCCATGTGGTCCACGACTCCGTCGCCGAGCTGACCGTCGGAGTTGCTGCCCCAGCAGTAGGCGGCGTCGGCTGTCAACGCGCAGGTGAGGTCCGATTCCGCCCCGGCCACCACGACGGTGATGCCAGTGGGCATGGCTGCAGTCTGGGCGATGCGCGCATCTTCGCGCGTGCCGTCGCCAATCTGGCCGGAGCCGTTGCGGCCGATGCAGACGGACTGACCTCCGACGATCCCGCATGTGTGATCGTGCCCGTCGCTGACGGTCTCGAGATCTTCGAGGCTGAGGCGGGCCTCAGGCTCGAAGCGCCGAGGGGATTCACCGCCGCTGGCGGGAGCAACGCTCTGGTGGCCCCAACACCAGACTCCTCCGCTTGCCCGCAGCACGCAGCTCTGAAGTCCCGAACGGGTACTCAAACTCGTCGCGTCGTCCACGACGGAGACCTGGACCGGGGCTGAGCAGTCCTGAACTTCGGTTTCCCCCGCCGAACCGCAATCCATGTGGCGCATGCTCCCGTCGCCGAGGGTGCCGAAGGAGTTCCCTCCCCAACACCACACGGTGCCGTTGGCACGGAGGGCGCAGCTGTGGGTGAGTCCGCTGACCACGTCGATGAACTCGCAGTCCGTCGTGCACCCACCACCGCCATCGGGGCCCGAGTCCCCTGGAGGGACGCCGGTGTCACCGGTCCCGGAATCACCTGGAGGAGTGGTGCCGTCGGTCTCTGCATCACCGGTGCCAGAATCGCTGGGGTCGCTGCCGTCGTCGCCGCAGCCCACCAGCGGCAGAGCCAAGAGAGACACAGCTAGGAAGATGAAGTGGGTGCGCATGGTCATGTCCTCGTGGGGCCGGGACCGTAGCCCCCTCGCTAGAGTGACGCAACGTGACCGCTGGACGTTGAATAGCGTCTTTCGGTAGCCGTGCGGTACCCGTCGGCTACTCACCTTCGCCGGCTCGGTCGGCGGCGGCTTCATCCGGGGCGGCTGCGCCGTCCGCGCTCCACTCGCGGTCGATACGCGTTTGGGCGTGTTCGAAGAGCTCCATGAGGGCTACCGATCCGAAGTCGTCCGCGATCCCGCCGAAGCTCCCCGACTCGATGATGCCCCAGTTGCTCGAGTTCACCGGCATAGTGCAGACGGCCCGCAGCTCGGTGTCGAGCAAGAAGGCTTGTCCGTCTAGGTGGCCGGAACGATAGCTATCGCTCGCGGTCGCCACGGGGGCCATCAGCCTGTCGATACGGATTACGGTGAGCACGACCGGCGGCTCTTCGGCGACGCCGGTGGCGAGCGCCTCTCGCAGTCGCGGTCCGTCGTCGCGCCCGAGGAAGACCCGTAGCCGGTCCGCATGGGCCAGGGCGGGGATGCTGTGCCCGAAGCCGCGCTCCAAGACGCCGACCACGCTCGGGATGACGTCGGTGGTGAACCGCGGCGAGCGCACCATCACGAAACGCTCCCGTCGCGGGGCGGCGAGGACCTCGGCAGGGCATTGGTCCCCGACGCTCGGGTCGAGGGCGGCGATCGCGCGGTCCCAAGCGGCGCGCGCCGGGGCGCCCGCCGCCTCCGCCTCATTCGCTGCGGCGAGGGCCTGCTCGCGAAGCTCCGGAGTGACGCCCTCCGGCTCAGCATCCGTCTCGTCGCAGCCTGCCGAGAGCAGCATGACCAGCGCGTAACCAATGTTCCGGCCCAGATTCCCCATGGGCCGCGATGCTACCACTGACATCGCGACTAGCGGTTGCGCGCACGTCGGACGGCTCACTCGGCCACGGGAACGGGAACGGGAACGGGAACGGCGACGGGAACGGGAACGGCGACGGGAACGGTAGCGGTGCGGCACTCCCGGCGCCGCTGCGGTCGGCCTGTCGGCTCTGCGCGACTGCGTCGCGCTGCCGCCTCGGGCCGCCCTACGCGGCGCCTTCTTGTTGACCCCTACTCCACCAACGCCCCGAAGAACCCCCACATCGCCTCACTCGCGAAGTCCGGCCAGATGTGCCCCGCGGGGTGCTGGCAGTAGTGCACCGGGGTCCCGGCCCCGCATGCATCATACGCAACGCACGGGTCCGGGGCCGTGGACATGGTCGTCGCCGCGCACGAGGCGCGGTCGCGCCAGAAGTCTCGGTAGGCTTCGCGGTCGGAGCTGAGTTCGCCTTCGCCGATGGTCACCCAGGCCGCCGGGGTATTCACACACGCACCGGTGTCGAAGTAGATGACCGAGCCGCCGACGGCGATGGCTCGGATGTCCGGCCGGCGGCAGCCGAGGACTCCCGAGAACGAGCCTCCGCCGCTGAAGCCCATGGAGAAGATCGCGCCTTCGTTCACGCAGAGCTCGGTCTTGGCCTCGGAGATCACGTCGTCGAAGTAGAGCAGCTCGCTCTCGATGCGCGCGGGCCAGGTATCCGAGGGCATGTCGTAGTCGCGCCAGGCGCCATCGATGGCTTCGGCGACGATGAGCACAGCGTCGTTTTCGAGCACGCCGCGGATGTCCCGGGAGCCGCTGGTGCCATCCCAGTAGCTCGCGCTGCCGCCGTTGCCGTGCAGGGCGAGGACGAGGGGCCACAGTCGGTCTCGGGTGTAGCCGATGGGAAGACGGACGATGAAACGCCGGGAGAGGCCTTCGGACATAAAGGTATGTTCGCCCTCGGCCAGGCCCCCGCCGTCGATGCACCCCGCGCTGCCGACCATGGCGGCGTCGGTGCCGGTGTCCATCGGTCCGCCGTCCATCACGGCCGAGTCTGCGGTCGTGCCGGTATCGCCAGCCCCGGTGTCCATCGTCCCGGAGTCTCCGGCGTCCGAGCCGCCGCCGTCGTCGGCGCCGGAGGCGATGCCGCCGTCGGTGGCCGCGCCGTCGTCATCGCAGGCTCCGAGGAGCGCCAAGGTCGTGAGCAATGCCATGAGGGTCGCGGGCAAAGGCCATCGACGTCGAACCTGCATGGCCCACCTTACCACGCACATTCCAGCCTCCCCTTGGCCCCCTCGCGCCTATTCTGCAGCGCCCTCGTCCGAGCCCGGCAGCGCGGCGATCACCGCGGCGAGACCTCGGTCGTCATGTCGACCTCCATCTCGGTCTTCGCTCGAGCTGCCAGCGCCGTCCTGCGCGCCGCCGAAGGGCAGGGGGAGCCGGTCGAGGAGGCGCTCGGCGACATCGGCGACGCTCTCTCCGCCGAGGATGGCCAGGGGCGAGAGGTGTTTGCTGAGGTCTCGGGCGAGGGCCTGGTTGCCGAGGGTCTTGAGGGTCGCGACCAATTCTGGCGTCATCGCCTGCATCTGTGAGCGGAACGCGGCGGCCTGGGCGTCGAGGCGCTGCTTTTCGAGCTCAGCTTCTGCTTGGCTCTCGGCGAGGCGTGCGCGACTGCGCAGGGTGAAGGCTTCGGCGTCGTGTGATGCGCGGTCGACGTTCTCGAGGTGGTCGAGGTCGAGGCTCGTCCGGGCCGCGGCGAGCTTGGCCACCCGGTCGGCGTTTTCGTGCTCGACCTGCGCCCCTATCGTCACGACCTGGGCGCGGTAGATGGCCTGGCGGACCTCCTCCTTGAGCTTCTCGTCGCCGAGGCGCAGGCCCTCTTTCTTCCGGGCGATTTCCGAGACGATGGCCATGCGCTGGGCGCCGCCGAGGAGCGCATCGACCTCGGGGTCGAGGATGCTGATCGCGAGAACCTCGACGTCGTAGACCCACATGCCGTTCTCGTCGAAATGCCGGCCCTCGCGCCGGCTCTCTTCTCCGCGAGGCCCGAGGACCGCGTCGCGCACGATGCCGGTCCCGTCCCCGTAGAAATCTTCGAGGGAGATGCCCGGGGCCACGCCCCGGATGATCGAGCTCGTATGGTCGCACAGCAAACCCACATAGTCCTTCACAGCGAACCACCGTTGGGGCTCTCCGAGGAAGGAGACGCGATAGGAGAGGGTGAGGGCGAGGGCCACGTGATCCTCGGTTTCGACGTGCACCACGTCCGAGACCTTGTTGCCATCGACACGCAGGAAACACGTCGTGAGTAGATCCTGGTCGGATTTCGGGCGGCCGGTGGAGAGGGTGAGCTCTTCGAGGTTCTCGTCGTAGCCGAGGAGCCGGGTTCGGGGGCCCGTCACGACCTCGCGCCGGTCCTTGGCGACCACCATCACCGCCGTCGAAGGGGGCACGTACACGGCGGGTACCCGGGTCTCGTCGCCGGTGACGCCGTAGCGGGCGGTATCTGCGGCTGCGAAGCCTCGGACGACCACCTCCTCCTTCGTCGGGTCGGGAAGGAATGCCGTCGCACCCATGGCGACGCGAATCGCCCCGGACCGGATGTCCCGGACGTAGATCCCCTCATTTTCGGCGAGGGGCACAGCAGACACCGCCCCGACGACCACGACGCTCTCCGTGGGGAAGAAGAAACCTTCGCGTCCCGAGAGGAAGACGTCTTGGCCCGAGGCGTAGTCCCCCTGTGGCAGTTGATCGTCCGCGCCGGCCTCGAAGGGCGCCACGACTCGGAGGTGAAGCCCCGAGCTCTGCTCCATGCGCCATGCCTTCCGCACGTAGCGGCCGCCTTCGGGGATGACCTCGAAACCGCTCCGGGGGACGTAGAAGCTGCGTTCGGTTCCCCGGACGATGATCTCGGTTCCGATCGGCGGAAGGTCTTCCGCGAAGGTGTCGTCGTAGACCCGGACGATGAGGTACTCGTCCTGGCGCAGGCTGTGTCCATCGACCACCTCGGCGCGCTGACCGGGCCAGAGGGGAAACTCGGTCGGCCCGGGCACGACGACCTTGCGACCGCTCCGCAGGCCCACCGCGGTGTTCGCCCCCGGTGTCGGCAGCATGTCGGGGTTCGACGAAAGCGGAGATCCCCATGCCCCCTTCCTTCCCGGAATCTGGCCCGGAGACCGGAACGAACCGGCTGTTGCGGAAAAGGATCATGCGTTCGGTATTCGACAGGCTCACCTTCGTCGGCCCGACGTAGAGCACGATGTGTCCCTTGGTCAGGTCCTGCACGTAGGCGTACTCGTTTGGCGCGACCAGGATGTCGCGCTCGCGGATGTCTCGTTCGGTCATCGGCACCTCCTTCTCGGTGCCTGGGTTTCCGCAAGGGACGTGCCTGGTGTCATTCGCATGTTTGCGAATGCCGGGGGGCGATGCGTTGCGCGCTATTGGGGCCAATGCACCAAATGAGTGCGCACCAGAATCGCGCGTCAACGCGTCCTAGGGGGCAGCGTGATCGGCGTCGCCGCCGGCTGGCTGATGACGGTCGAACTCGGCGATCACCTGCGCCCCAAAGAGCAGGATGATGGCCCCGATCTCGAACGAGAGCAGGGCGACCACCGCGCCCGCGAGGGGGCCGTAGACGACATGGACCAGCGAGAGGGTCTCGAAGTACCAGGTGAGCACGTGGCGCGCGATTTCCCACAGCACAGCCGCGACCAGGCCCCCGACGAATGCATGGCGCACGCGAATCTTGCCGACCGGCATCACCAGGTAGAAGGCGGTGAGCATCGCGACCAAGCCGACCATGCCGAGGCCGTAGAGTACGACGGCGCTCGCGCCCTCCATGGTCCACATGGCGCCAAAGAGATGCACCGCGTTGCCGTCGATGCGCTCGATGGCCCCGGAGATGAGGCTGATGAGCAGCACGCCGACGCCGAGCAGGGCGATGAAGACGTAGGGCAATACCGCCGACATCAGGAAGCCTCGCTCTCGGCGCGGGCGGTGGTGGAAGATCGCCCCCATCGCGCTCTCGAGCACGCCGAAGGCGATTGAGCTGAAGAAGAGCAAGAGCAGCGCGACGACCCAGGTCACGGTGCCGCGCTCTGCCAGGAGGGTCTCGACCTGCTCGGTCACTCCGGAAGAGGAGCCGGGCACGATCAGGGAGAGGTGGGCCTCGATGGTGGTGATCAGCTGGGCGTCGTCGACGAAGAAGCTCAAGGCGAGGAGGATCACGCCGAAGAGGGGGATGATGCTCAGCAGGCTGTTGTAGGCGACGGCGCCCGCGAGCAAGAGGCCGCGGTTGGCGATGAAGCCCTGGAGGACCCGGAGGGCGAAGGGGGCGGGACGGCGCGAGATATCTGCGATGCGGCGGCGGACCACGGCTGGGAGCTAAACACAAAATCGGTCCTGACCACCAAGGACCCGCCCACGGTGCGTCGCGGCCGGTTATAATCCCGCCGTGGTGGCGACGGATGGCCAGCCGGAGGTCATCGGCTCGTATCGGATCGAAGGCGTGCTCGGCGCCGGGGGCATGGGTGTCGTCTATCGCGGCGTGGACGGCGAGGGCCGCGTCGCGGCGATCAAAGTGATCCGGGCGTCATTTACCAGCGCCGAGGCCCTCCGTCGATTCGAGCGCGAGGCCCAAGTCCGCATCGACCACCCAAATGTCGTTCGGGTCCTCGAGACCGGGAGCGACGGCGATGGGACGCCTTTCATCGCTTTCGAACTCCTGGAGGGCGAGACCCTCGCCGAGCGTCTCGACCGGGGGCCCATGGAGATCGACGCGATCGTCGACCTCGGTCTCGCCATCTGTGCTGGTCTGTCCGCCGCCCACCGAGAGGGGGTCGTTCACCGCGATCTGAAACCGTCGAATGTCTTCCTCGAGGCTGGCGGCGGCGTGAAGCTCCTCGACTTCGGCGTCGCCCGCCTCGCCGACGGGGCGACCCAGCTCACGGAAGCGGGGCGCGTCGTCGGCACCCTCGACTACCTCTCCCCGGAGCAGGCCGAGGGGCGCCCGGTGATCGAGGCGACCAGCGATCTCTTCTCCCTCGGCGCCGTGCTCTACCAGGCCCTCGTCGGGCGCCCGCCCTTCCGTCAGGGGACCCCCCTCGGCACATTGGTCGCGACGCTCCTGTCAGACCCGGTACCGCCGCACTTCGACCGCCGGGATACCCCGGAGGCCCTCGAAGAGGTGGTCCTGTGCGCGCTGCAGAAGGAACCGCGGGCACGGTTCACCGATGCCCTTGCCTTTGCCGATGCCCTCGCGCAGGCCCGGGCCGGCGAGGCGTTGGTTCAAGACCGCCGCTCGTCCACGATTCCTGCCGGGGAGCAACGGGTGGTGGCCGTTCTGCTCGCCAAGGGGTTGCGCGAAGAGGGCCGGCTCTCGGCCGCGATCCGCGAAGAAGGGGGCCGGGTCCTCCATCTCCTCGGCGACCGCCTCCTCGGCCTCTTCGGGGCCGAGACCACGGCCGGCGACGAGCTAGTCCGGGCCGCGTCGGTCGCCGTGCGTTGCCGCCCCCATGCCGAACGCATCGCTATTGGCTCGGGGCGGGCCTCGGGGGCGGCCCGAGGGATCTACGGCACGGCCCTCGACGAGGCCGAGAGCGCGATCTCCGTCGACATCGTCGGTGTTGCGGTCTCCCGGGAGGCGGCGCGGGGCCTGCCCAAGGGGCTTCCCCTCGAGGCCCTCGATGGCGCGCTCTTCGAGCTGGCCCCGGACACCCGGTGGCCCCGGACACCCGGGTGCTCATGGCTCTCGACGCCGCCCCCGACGACGGGCCGATGTTCGGGCGCCACGTCGAGCTCGCCACGGTGGAGCGCGCCTTTTCTGATGCCCTCTCCGAGAGTACTGCGCAGGTCGCGTTGATCTCCGGGCCCCAGGGCATCGGCAAGTCGCGGCTCCGGGAGGAGGCCATGGCGATCGTCCGGGAGTGGGAGGGGCCGATTCGGGTGCTCCGGGCTCGGGCTTCGGCCCAGCGTTCGCGCCGCGCCCTCTCGCTCTTTCAGTCGTTGATCCGCGATGCCCTCGCGGACTCGCGCGGCGGACCGCCGTCAAACGACCCGCAAGACCCGGTCCGTAGCCTCGAGACCTTCGTGCGGCAGTTCGTCACGGTGCCGTCGGTCGCGGCGCGCATCGCCGAGGACCTCTCGCTCCTCGTCCGTGATACCGGCGATGTCGAGTCTCGGTTTTCGATGGCAGGGACCGATCTCCGGCGCATCGATGACCGCTTGCGGGTCTCGATGCTCGACTGGCTCGAGGCGACGTGCCGCGCCGAGCCTCTGGTAATCGTCCTCGAAGACCTGTCATTTTCGGACCCCCAGTCCCTCGAGGTCCTCGAGCGCCTCCTTGAGCGCTGCTTCGATGCGCCGCTCTTCGTGATCGCCTGCGCCCGCCCGGACATCCTCGAGGCCAGCCCTGATCTACTCATCGGCGCCGACGTGCACCGCATCGAACTCCGAGGGCTGAACCGGGGCGACGTGGGCCGCCTCGCCGCGGACGCGGCGAATGGCGCCGTGCCCGATGATCTGGCGGCGCGAATCCACGAGCGCACGGCCGGAAATCCCTTCTTCGTTCGGCAGGTCATCGCCGCCCTCGTCGAGCGCGGGGAGCTGGACCACCCCCCGGCGGAGTTGCCGATCCCCTTGACCGTCGAGGCTGCCGTCCAGTCGCGCCTCGACCACCTGCCTTCTTCGGAAAAAGAACTGGTCAAACGCGCGTCCATCTACCGCCGGGCCTTCGAGGTCCGAGACCTGGTCGCCCTCGGGACGACGGAGCCCGCCCTGCTCCTGCGCTCCCTTCGCCGGCGGGACGTCGTGGTGGCGCGCCAGCACGGTCGTTTCGACTTCAAGAGCTCCCTCACCGGCGAGGTGGCCTACCGAATGCTCGCCGAAGAGCTGCGCGGTTCGCTGCATCGGGATGCGGCGAAGTGGCTCGAGGAGCGGGAGGGCGTAGACTCGGAGGAGGTGGCGCGGCACCACGAAGCGGCCGGGGACGGCCAGGTCGCAGCTCGCTGGTACGCCCGGGCGGCCGCCGCGGCGACGCGCCGGGGAGACGTCGACACGGTGCTGCGGGCCACCCGGGCGGCGCTCAGCCTGGGGGCTCCCGAGGCCCTGCTCTTCGGTCTATACATGGCGCGGGCGGATGCGCTGCGCTTTCGTTCGCGGCAGGACCAGGCGCCAGAGCTCGAGGCCGCGCTCCATCATGCCCGCGACGATCGGGACCGCGCTCGGGTGCTCTCGGAGCAGTCCGTCGGGCTCTCCCGGGCGGGGCGTTCCGACGAGGCCGCGCGCGTCGGCTCCGAGGCGGTCGCCGCGGCGCGCACGGCCAAGGATGCCCGGTTGGTAGCCCTCGCCCAGGGGCGCCTCGCCCTCGCCTTGATTCAGAGCGGTGACATCGACGGGGCCGCCGCGCTCGTCGAGGAGGTCGAGGTCGCCACGGCGGACGCCGAGCCCGAGCTTCGCGGCATGGTCCTCGAGTGGAGGGCACAGGTCGCCGGCTCCGCCGGGGACCTCGGGACCCGGATGCGCTCCTTCGCCGCGGCTGCCGAACTTCACGAGCTCGTCGGCGACTTGCGTCGGGCGGCCGGGGCCCGGGCGAACCTCGCTGACCTGCAGAATCGACTCGGCGCCTACGCGGAGGCTGCGAGCGCCCTCAGCCTTGCCCGAGACGCCTGCCGAGAGGTCGGACACCGAGCCATGGAGGGATACGTGCTTTTGAACCTCGGCTACTCCCTCGCGATGCGCGGCGAGATCGACGCATCCGAGGCGGCCTTGGCGGAGGCGGAAGCGCTGGCAGGGGTCACCGACGAGGCGCGCCTCGCCCTCTTGGTCATGGGTTACCGCGCGCGTACGTTCCTCCGGGGCGGACGCCACCAAGAGGCCCGCGATCTCGGGCGCCAGTCAGCCAAGCGCGCGCGCGAAGCAGGCATGCAGTCGGTCGCCATCGGCGCGTCGACGGTCCTCGCCGCCGCCCTCCTCGCCCTCGGCACCGTCGATGAGGCCGTCGATGCGTCCGCGGCGGCCTACGAGGCTTGCGTCGCTCTCGGCGGTATAGAAGAAGACGAAATCGAGGTCTACCTCACCTACGCCCGTGCGCTATTCGCGGCCGACCGCGATGACGACGCGAAGAAGATTCTCATCGAGGGCCGCGAGCGCCTGATGACCCTCGCCGATGGCATGATGGATGAGGCCCTCAGGGTCGCCATCCTCGAAGACGTGGCCGCCCACCGCGAGTTGCTTGCCCTGGCGCGCCGATCGGCTTGACCCCTTCAACGTCCGACGAGCTCTCCGAGGCCGCCTGCGGCTAGGGCGGACGGGTCCGGGAGGCACGAGGGGCCGATGGCCTGGACGATGTCGAGGGCGCCATCGAAGTCGGCGTCGTTCGCGAGGGTCATGCCGAGGCGGGTGATGTCGGCGTCCCATCCGTCGGGGACCGCGCCGTTCTGCGCCAGGGCGCCGAAGGCCGCGCCGGTGCCGTTTACTTCGACGGCGGTCACGGCCAGCGAGGTCGGAGCGCCGCCAGCGAAGTCCAGCAAAAGCCCGACGCGTTCGTTGTCGGGGAGGGAGAGCCCGTCCAAGGAGACCTCCTCGGCGCCCACCAGGTGCACTCCGTCGCCCGCGCGAATCGAGCCTGTCTCACCGACGAGGGACGTCCGGGTATCGGTGCCTTCGATGCGTGCGTTGGCGATGCTCACCGTGGGGGTCCCGGTGGTTGCCACCCCGGCGAAGCCGTTGCCCGTCAGCGCCGTGGCCGCCCCTCGGAGAGTCAGCGCGGCGCTGTCCTGAGCCCACACCCCGGCGAAGGCGTTGTCGGTCGCGGCGAGGTCTTCGTGCAAGCCGGTCGCCCCCGCGTGCATCAGGCCGAAGGCCTCGGATTCACAGACGGTCAGACCATTCGAATGGACCGACGCCCCCGCCGCGAAGAGCCCGTTGTAGGACTCGACGAGCAGCGTGCCCTGGCGGGCCCGACACAGGCGCACACCATCGAGCTCTCCTTCGCCGCCCCAGATCTCGAGGCCGGTGCCGACGTTGTCCTCGATGGCTCCGCCGGTCCACGACACGGTCGTATCGACGAAGAGCGCGCCAAAGGCCGCGAAGTTCCTCGCGCTGACGTCGGTGAAGCGGGCGTCGGTGGTATCCACCACCACGACCCCATGGGTCGCCAGCGTTGTCGTCGCGCAAGTATAGGGCGGCAGCGGGATGGACGAGGGCAGGGCGGCGGGGTCGATGGCGCCCACGACATCGACCCGGTCGACGACCAGCGCGGTGACGTCCTGGGCTGCGAATCCCACCCCGCGGGTCGCCTCGATAGTCACGTCGCGAACCGTGACCGCGCCGGGGCCGTCGGCGATCACCGCCGCGCAGCCGTCCGAGATGACTCGTAGCGCCTCCGCGGTCGTGGGGGGCCCGGACCCGGTCGGTGCGGCCTCGAGCGTCAGGGCGCGGCCGCCCTCAAAGGCCCGGAGGGTCGTGGCCCCGGCGCCGGCTCCCCGGAGCGTGACGCCGGCCGGGACGGTGAACTCGCCCGCGACCTCGCAGGCCCCGAGGGTGACCACGTCGCCCGGGGAGGCGACGCCGAGGGCGGCCTCGAGCCCACCGGCGTCGCAGATTTCTGCGTCGTCGCAGCCGACCATGCATGCGAGGGCGATGAGCGCCAGGCTGCCAGCGCCGAGAGCCCGCCAGGCGCCGACCCGGGGCCGCCTCACGAGCCCACCTCAACGCCCAGAAGGTCCCGGGCTTCGTCCCGGAACTCTTCTTCGCTCGCGGTGAGTTCGCGAAGCTTGTCGAGGACGATCTCGCGAAAGCGCTTTCGCGACGCGTTCAGGTAATTGCTCACGTCCGAGCTCTTGATGCCCAACTCCGACGCGAGGGCGCCGTAAGTCGGGCGCTCGTCGGTGCTCTCCGAGAGGTCGTACCGTGAGAAGACCTCGAAAGGGACCTGCCGCCCCCGATTCGTGAGTTCGTCCTCGAGGGCCTTCGTTGCGGCTTCGATCAGCTGCCGCGCCCACTCCCGGTCGAAGATGTCTTCGGCGTTCTGGGCGCCCTCAGGGTTCTGGGCGTTCAGCTGAGCGCTGGCCTCGTTGCTCGCTCCCGCTGCCGCGAGTTCGTCCTCGGCGTCGCTGAAATCGAGGCTCAGCGGCGCGAGGCCGCCGCCTCGCTTCAGCGCCTTGTCTCGGACCTCGGCGTTGCTCAGGTAGTTGTCGAGGCATCGGCGCACGTAGGTGCGAAAGCGCGCGATGTCCGGGTCGAAGGCGGCGAACATGTCCTTCTCGAAGGCCTTCGCGAAGAAGCCCTGGGTGAGGTCCTTCGCTTCTTCGTTGGATTTACGCCAGCGCACCCGGATGTGTTTGTAGACCGGCTTCCAGTAGGACTTCACCAGCCGGTTGAAGGCGCGAGCCTTCGCGACCGGGTCGTCGCTCGCGGACCCGATGACCGCGGATCGGCTCGTCGCGGGGAACGCGCGGCCCCCCTGTCCGATCGCCGTGTCATCGTCGGTCCAACGGCCCTGATTCACGAAGGCGACCGTAGCAGAGGGGGGGAGAGGGGGCCATCGGTCGTCCTCCGTGTCCTGCTCGCTGCGCCACCACCACGCGGGGCCGTTCATGGCAGTCCTGCCCCCGGTGCCGCTCGTCGTGTCGTCACGGCCATCACCGACATCACCGACATCACCGACATCACCGACATCACCGAGAGACAAGGTAGGGCCGCCCTTCGCTGACCAAGATCGAGCGGACGACCGGATAGTGGATTCGGATGTACGGGGCCCGCCCGTCGACCTGTCGGGCCAGCCGGAGGGCGATGGCGAGCAACTCCTCGGCAGTCTGACGGTCGCTTCCCGAGAGCTGGCTCGGGTCCGTGCCGCCTCGGGCTTCGAGCAAGGCGAGGCACATGTTCCACGCGTGGCCGGCAATCATCGCGGCCTCCTCTGGGGTATCGGGGGAGTGAGCCGCCTCCGAAATGAGGGCGACGCTCGTCTGCTCGTAGATGGGCTGCTCGTCGCTGGTGCGAACGTGGTCCGTCAGCAGCTGAGCGATGCGTCGGTCGTCTTCGTCGAAAGAGGGGCGAGGGCCTTCGATCATCGCGACCGCCTGCTGGTAGGTATTGCGGACGAAGCGCAGGGGTTCGACCAGGCCGATGCTCTCGACTCCGGCCTCGGGGCGGCCCCGGCGGGAGAGGATTCCGATCAGACGCTCCTCTTCGTCGACGACGGGGCCCCCGGAGTTGCCGGGGTTCACGCCGATAGCGAGCTGCAGGTTGCCATCGTTGTTCTGCCGGCTGACCACTCCCGACACGGCAGCCGGGTATCGTTCCCGGTGATCGATGGGATAGCCCGACGCGGACACGCGGCCGCCCATGCGCAGGGCCGGATCGACGGCTGGCATGGCGATGAAGTCTCGGATGGGGCCGGGGATCTGGAGCACCGCCACGTCGTGGTCCGGGTCTACGTAGACCACCCGCGCCGGCACGCCGCGGCTCTGCCCTGGGTGTACGACCGCCAGCACGTCCATCGCTTCGACGACGTGGCGTGCGGTCACGACCAGGCCCTCGGTACCGACGACGATGCCGGTCCCGTGGCCGGCGCTCGGCAGGGCTGGCAAGCGGTCGATCCCCGTCTGCTGGCCGCGGACCCGAGCTGTCCGAGCTCCAGCGATGCCGATGACGCGTACCGTGGCGCGGTCGACGCGGCGAAGTTCGATGTCCTGGGCCTCTGCGGTGCCGGGCGCGACCGAGCCGGCCACTCCAGCGACGATGGCGGCCATGGTGAGCGCAATGATGATGTGGGTCTTCTGGGTCATGGCTGTTCTCCTCAGAGGATGCGGAACGAATCGAAGAAGCGGTCGGCGGGGGCGTCGATGATCGGGCTCGAGGCCGGCGCCACGACGCGCACTTCGTAGATGCGGCCCTCGGTCAGAAAGAAGCGGGAGCGCATGGTCACGTCGGTCGCCATGAAGCGCACCTCTCGGCCGGCGAAGCCTTGGCAAGACACGTTGCTCGCGTCGCGCTCGATGGTGCCGCTCGGAGCGACGCTCTCGACGAGCTCACCGAGCAGCGCGCTCGAGGCCCGGTCCCCGGTGCGAATCTCGTAGACCGCGAAGGACGTCTCGTGATCGGTGACTTCGTAGAGGTTCACCGGGTGGCGCTCGTCCCCGAAGGTGACGTTGCCGACCTCGTGGCGAGCTTCGCCGGGAATGTAGGCGGCGAACGCTGCCTCCGGGGGATAGATGTAGCGCCACCCGGCGGGGTCGAGATGTCCACTGCCTACGGGGCTCGGTGCGTCGTTCGGATCCATGCGCATGGAAGCGAAATACGCGTCGGCGAGGGGAGCGAGGCGCTCTTCGTCGGTGCTTCGGTGCACCACGTAGGCTGCGTAGTAGCGGGTCTTCCCTCGGTAGACCCGGATGCGGGTGACGATCCCAGTGGTTTCATCGAGCAGTTGGGCCTCCTCCGCGGGGAAGCCGTGGCCGTCGATTTCGCGGTGGCCCTGCACGACATAGGGAGCCGGTCCTGCGCCTTCTGCGCCTCCGGTGTTGCCCGTGGCGAGGTCGACGAAGGCCCCGTCCGTCATGGGGTGACCGTCGAAGCCCGCCCGGTCCTCGACGACCCGGAAGCCAAACGCCATCTCGTAGGTCGTCGAGATAGCGGCGACCACGGTCATCGGCGCACCGTCCGCCGCCTCCTGGGCGCCGCGTTCGACGACCGGGCGCCCGGGCATGCGAACCGAAAAGCCCTGCTCCGATGCCTCGACGGCGGCCCAAGCCGCCGGGTCGGCAATATAGGTCCCCGGGTAAAAGCGCATGCAGCCCGTAGCCGCCACCACGAGCAGCGCCAAAGGGACCACGACCAACTTGTTCGAGCTCATCTTCAAATGCCTCCGTGCCGGTCTCTACCGACCCAGGAGGCGAGCTCATTAAGCGGGGGGCCTTTTTCTAAGCAGATTCGGACTTGCGCTTGGCCATCAACTGGAAGGCGGCGTGCAGTCCGCGGCGTTGGTGCTCTTCGCTGATTTTTCGGGCTCGGGTGCGTACGCTCGTCGGGGTGGGCTCGCGTTGGAGCTTTTCCATCGTCTTGCGCATGTGCTTGCGGGCTTCGTGGACCCGCCAGGCGATGGTGCCCTCAGTGGACTCGAGGACCACCGCTGCCTCTTTATACGAGAGGCCCTGGAGGATGGTGAGCACCAGGGTCGTGCGCAGGGTGGGCGAGAGCTTGTCGAAGGCCGCGAGCAGGTGGCCGTAGGTCTCGTGCAGTTCGAGGGCGATCATGGGGTCGCCGTGGGCGTCGATCTCGACCGCGGCGGCGATGCGCGGGTCGTCGATGTCCACGGTCTTGCGCCGTCCGCGGTCGCGCTTTCGGTTCAAAGCCCGGTACAGGGCGATGCGGTAGAGCCAGGTGAAGAACTGGCTGCGCCCTTCGAAGGAGTGGATCTTGGCGTAGGCTCGGAGAAACGCGTCCTGGGTGATGTCGTCGGCGTCAGACTTGCTGCCCGTCAGATGAAGGGCCAGGGCGAAGATCCGGGGCCGATAGCGACGGACTAGCTCTTCGAAGGCCCCGTCGTCGCCCGCCTGGACCCGCTGGACCAACTGGCTGGCCTCGAGGCCCCTTTGCTCGGCCTCACTGAGGTTATTTTCACGCAATTCCGTCACCGCAGCCCGTTGGAACCCCATTTGCCGTTGCCATTGGGTCGGACACCAAATCCACCCGAGGCTTGGCTACGACGCACGGG
>JAFDCW010000860.1 GCA_019312705.1 Deltaproteobacteria bacterium | reverse complement strand
GTCGCAAGTTGCGACTCGATTTGCGCTCTCGGAGGAGGCCGTTGTGTGCAAGCTTTCACAAAACGACCAGGTTCGGGCGTTTGTGGGAGGAACGTATCGATCAGCTGTGGCCTCTCCGACGATGACCCGATCTGCGTTTGCGGGTGGTAGAATCAGACGTTCGATCTCCGGGAAGGTGACCAAGAGACGAAAAACCGTGTATCCTTCGAGGGATGGCTGGGTCGCCCAAATCCCCAAGCGATGGGGTTGCAGAGGTGGCAGCCGGGTCCGGCACGGGTCCCTCCGCCCTAGCTCGAGAGAAAGCCCCCAATGCCGCCGCCGGCGGTGGGTCGAAGAAGGTGCGCTTCGAGAGCAGTGCCGAGGTCTCGTCACCGAGTAATATCGTCCCGACCAAGAAAAAATCGTTGGCTTCAGCGCTCGGACGCAAGGCGGGCGCGGTCCACGGACCCGTCGGCAGTCCCGGTACCGAATCGGGTGCCAGGGTCATCCCCCCGCCGCTACCACCCCCCCCGAAGGTTTCCGTCTCGCGCGCGGTCTCCGCTTCAGACGCGGCGGAGGACGCGGCGGAGGCCGCGGCGGAGGCCGAAGCCGAGGCCTCGGAGGCGGCCTCCGAGGCGGCCTCGGCCGTGGACGTCTCGGCCTTGGCCGCGGCCGACAACGAAGCGGCCCTCGGCGCGGCATTGAGCCAAGCTGCGGCCGACCTGAAGAGCAACTTAGTCGTGCCGAGCGCAGCCAGCGCCCCGGTGCCGGTCGATGAGACGATTGCCCCTCCGGGCCACGTCGCCGGCGCACCCCTGGCTCCCCTTCCGATTGCCGAAGCGGTTGACGAACCGGCTGACGACGTTGACTTCGACGTGAGCTTCGACTCCGAGATCCCTGTCGCCCCGAGCATCGCCCCGCCGCCTACGCCTTCGGTGGCCACCTTCGGCCGGTATCAAATGCTCGGTCGCCTCGCCATGGGCGGCATGGCCGAGATCTTCCTCGCTCGGGAAGAGACCGCCGGCGGCGGCGCGCGCAACGTGGTCATCAAGTTGGCCCGCGAACAGCTCGTCGATCAGACCGGCTTCGAAGAGATGTTCGCCAACGAGGGGCGCCTTTCCATGCGCCTCACGCACCCAAACATCTGCCACGTCTACGAGTTCGGCAAGGAGCGCGGTCGTTACTTCATGGCCCTCGAATGGGTCGACGGAGTGTCGATGCGGGACCTCACCCGCCGCGCAAGGACGCGGGGCGATAAGCTGCCCGTCAAGTTGGTCGTAAAGGTCGTAGCCCAGGTCGCCGAAGCCCTCGACTCGGCCCACCGGACGCGGGACGGTCGCGGCCGGTCCCTCAACATCGTCCATCGGGACGTCAGCCCGCACAACGTCATGGTGAGCTACGACGGCGTGGTCAAGCTGCTCGACTTCGGAGTCGCCAAGGGCCGAACGACCAAGGACGAGACGGTCTCCGGGACGGTCAAAGGCAAGTTCCACTATATGTCACCCCAGCAGTGCACGGGGCGGCCCGTGGATTGCCGGGCGGACGTCTTTTCCCTTGGTATCTGCCTCTGGGAGACACTCGTCGCGAAGTCGCTTTTCAAGCGCGAGACCCAGTACGAGACGTTCAAAGCGATCATCGAGGACGAAGTGCCCCTCGTTTCGGGGATCCGCGACGATGTACCGCCCGAGCTCGACGAGATCATTCAAAAGGCGCTCGCGAAGGGCGCGTCCGACCGTTACCAGACGGCCGCCGAGTTTCACGAAGCGCTTTCGCGTTTTCTCCAGAAGCGGGGAGACGTGGTCTCTTCAGCCACTATCGCCGGCTACATGGAGTCCCTCTTCGAAGAAGAGATCGCGTCCGGTCCCGCGCTCGATACCAGCGAAGAGGTCGTGGCGCGGATCGCGGCGCCAGGTCGCGGCGAGGAGAGCGTTTCACCGCGCGCGAGCGGTCTCCGGAAGTCCGACTTCGTGGTCGCCTTCGTGACGGCCGCAGTCTTTATCCTCGTTGGCCTGCTCGCAGCGTCGGCCTGGCTCAGTGATCCAGAAGGCTCCGGGAGCCCCACGGTCGAGGCTCCGGTGCAGCCGCAGGAGCCGCAGGAGCCGCAGGAACCGCAGGAGCCGGCCGAGGCAGAGTTCGCCCAGCCGGCCGAGGCAGAGTTCGTCCAGCCGGCCGAGCCAGAGTTCGTCCAGCCGGTCGAGCCAGAGTTCGTCCAGCCGGTCGAGCCAGAGGTCGCCCCGCCGGTCGAGGCACAGGTCGCCCCGCCGGTCGAGCCGGAGGTCGCCCCGCCGGTCGAGCCAGAGGCCGCCCCACCGCGCGTCGTCCGCCCCAGAATGCGGCGTCCCCGGATGCGTTCCTCGATGATGCGTCGGTCGATGGGTTCGGGCATCGTAGCCGACCCGGGGTTCTGAAGCACGGCCGTGCCGTGGGCTCACCTCGACTCCATGCCCTTCAGCAGGTAGATTCCGGCGCCCGTTGAGCCCTGCTCGCGGACCACCAACGGAAGATCTTCCCCATGCCGTTCCAACCGCGCTTTCAGACCCTGATCGACATCTACCTGCACGCGACCAAGGAGTTCGCCCAGAACCCACTCTTCGGCGTGAAGAAGGGGGGGACGTGGAATTGGT
>JAFDCW010000859.1 GCA_019312705.1 Deltaproteobacteria bacterium | reverse complement strand
GCCATGACCCGACCGATCCAGAGGGGCTAAGATCGAACGAGTGCATACGTCCGACAACCCGACGCCGTATCGCCCCATGAGCCACGGCAAAGTGGCGGTGGTGGGCGGAGGTCCCGCGGGCATGACGGCCGCGTTACTGCTGGCTCGCGCCGGCCGCCGGGTCACACTCTACGAATCGCGTGCCGAGCTCGGTGGGCTGTGGGCGTCCAACTTCGACGAGGATGGCTACTTCGTCGGGGACGGCTCTTGCAAAGTCTACCAGTCGACCTATCAGACGGCTCCCCACCTGATGCGCATGATCGGGACCGACTGGCGGCAGCACTTCGTCCAGCGGCACGACCTGACGACCGACTGGCTCGAGCCCTTCATCGCCGATTGCCGGTGGCGAGACCTTCGTATCTTGGGCAGCGCCTACGCAATGCATCGCGCCGGACGTGGGAGCTTCCACCAGCAGTCCGTGCGCGAGTTCATGGAGGACAAACGACTCAGCAATAGTTGTCAGACGTGGCTGCGGGCCACCGCGCTGGGGGGAATCGCGGGCACGCTCCGCATGACGATGTGGGAGCTCTTCCATCGACTCGGTAGCAACATCGGCGAAATCTCTCGAACGAGCGGGCGTCGAGATCGTACGCGCTACCGGTGTCGACGAGCTGCGACGCACCGGGAGCGGCCTCGCCATATCGACCGACGAGGGCACCGAGGACGAGGTGCAGGCGGTCTTCCTGGCCGTACCGCCTCCGGCGTTGGCGAAGCTGCTCGGGCGCAGCGAGGACTTCTTCACGTGCGGCTTCGGGCTGGCCCCGAGGGACCTCGAGAACTACCTCGGCGAATCACAGTATCGGCACCTCGGCATGAGCTGGTTCTTCGACCGGAGCTTCGAGCGAGACCTTCCCCTCGGCGGTCACAACGTGCGCCGGGGCTGGCACCCGATCCTGGTGCAGCACGCTCAGTACCGAGACTACCTGCGACCTCCCGCGACCACGGTCGTGGTCGGCTCCCTGGCCGTGCACACCGACTTCCCGCATCACCGCCTCGGCACTCTCGCGAGCGACCACGCGCCCTCGGAGCTGGCCGATCTCTTGTGGGAGGACGAGCGGCGCCTCGACCCCAGCCTGCCGAAGCCCATTCGCACCGTGGTCTTCGGCTCCACGAGCGCTACCCAGATCGTGGGCCGAGGACCGCTGCCGGTGAAGATGCGCGGCGCCGACGTGTACCTCGCGACGAACCTCCACGGGCGCGCGCCGTACTTCACCGCCTCATTGGAAGCCGCGATTCAGGCCGGCGCGATTGCCGCGCAGCACCACGACGCGACCGTCGAGCGGCTGCCCATGGGGGCTCCCGCCCGGGGCGGATTGCCATGGCAGCCCCAGGTCGCCCCCTCACACCACGCCCAGCCCTGACCGACCATGCGAACCATCGAGCTCACGACCGCCCTCGACGCGCCTGCGCAGCACGCATGGCAGGTCCTCCTCGACGTCGACCGCTGGCCCGAATGGGGTGTGCTGGTCGTCTCGGCCGAGGGCCGCTTCGCGCCCGGAGCGCGGTGGACGATGCACTTGCGTGACGGTCGCCGTATGCGGCCAACGCTCATCACCGTGGAACCGACGCGGCTCGTCTTCGAGACCTACCTGGGGCACCGCAGGTGGGTCTGCATGCAGCACAGCTTCCAAGTAGAAGAGCTCGACGCGAAGCGAAGCATGCTGCGGCAGCGCTTCGAAGTGAGGGGCGTGCTCGTGCCCGTCCTGTGGCGCGCCCTGTCTCGCGGCATGCGCCAATTCGACGAGCTCGGCTGCGACCTCGCACGCCGCGTCACCACCTGACGCCGGTGGTGCCCGAGACTATCTCGTGGAGGCGACGAGCTCTCCCGGCGTGAAGCCGGGGGGGATGTCGCAGAGCGGCGCGACCGAGTCGCGGAACTTGCGACCATGGTCCGTGTCGCGGTGATCGAGCTCGGCCTTGCCGTCCTTGAACGCGACGACCTGAGTGAAGGAGACGCCGTCGGGCTGGCGGTAGGCCTCAAAGACCACCACGCCGGGCTCGCGAGCCTTCACCTCGGCAACGTACTCTTCGATCACGGAAAGGCAGTCTTCGGCGGATTCGGGCCGGAGTCGGAACTGATTGATCATGACATGCATGAGAGGGAACCTCGTCTTGGTAGATGCCTCCGAAAGCCGGCAGCCCCTTGCTGGCCTTCCCCCCGGAACGCGTTGAGGTGCCGTACTCCTCGAAGGATCCCATGGCAAGGCGTTCGGCGCGTGCTAGCGCACACGAACCTATCTGCCCGCGCCGATTCATGCCCGTGCGCTTCACAGCCCAGCTGCATTGATCGCGTCGTGGCGGAAGTATCGTATTTCGTGGGGCGAGAATCATCTAGCCCAAATTGGGAACGGCAGTGGTTGACGCTGGTTGTCGGTTGCGCGCGCTATTTCATCCAGACGACGAGGCCGTCCTTCGTACCGGCAATGACTGTGTCGCCGGAATGCGCGAGGGTGGACTCCGGATCGGCGCGCGATTACTCAGTCTCCCCATGGACGCACAGATGACCTCGAACATGATGGCTCTGACGGAGAACCACGGAGTCGACCGGGCGACCACTCGAGGAAGTGCGGGCTTTGGCAAAGGCCGCGGAGGAGGCCGCCAACGGCATGGAGACCGGAATGGGCTCTGAGGGAGGCGAGGGCTGGGACGCGTTCTATGCTGCCGCCACGACAGACGGAGGATGTGAGAGCCTCAGTGAAACCGCGGTGCGCGAGCTCTTTGGGGACGCGCTGTTTCCCGGGGCAACCGTAAGCGCGGAGGAGCTCACGGATTCAGCACAGTGGTGGAATCGCGTTCGCGAGGACGCCGAGGACGATGAGGAGATACTCGGCCGTTGGCGCGAGGTCCTGGCCTGGTTCGACCGCCAGGGTGCATTCGTCGAAAGAGCGTTCGTGGCAATAGATAAAGAGGAAACCGATTCGTTCGATATGGATGGCGGATGCGTGTTTCCCCGCATGCTCTTGGGTCGAACGGGGGGCGGCGGTATTGCCGGGATCCTAGGTGTAGTCGTTGACACCTGACAGCACGCCCCGCGTCGCACGGACTGAAGCACGCGATGAACAATCTACTTGTGGGAGGCGAACGACATGGTCCTTTCGTTTGAAGAGCTCGAAAAGTTGATCGCGAAACAAGGGCGCACGATTCGCCGCTTGAATGCCAGGCTCA
>JAFDCW010000858.1 GCA_019312705.1 Deltaproteobacteria bacterium | reverse complement strand
GGCGTACGTGCAGATAGCCGGGATGAACCCCCACGAAGAGTTCGACCCCGACGACCCGGACATCTTCCCGAACAAGTCTCTCTTCGCGCGCATCGCGACCATCGCCGCGGGCCCCGGCGCCAACTATCTGGCCGCGAGCGCCCTGGTCTTCGTGATCGCCGTCACCGCGTGGCCACAGATGAAGATGGTCGAGCCGATGACGGTCGCCGACGTGCTGCGGCGGACGCCGGCGTGCTCCCCGGCGACATCATCATCGAGGCCGATGGCCAGGCCGTCGCCAACGTCGAAGAACTCAAGGCCATCACCTCACCCCGGGCGGGCCAAGCGACCGCCTACGTCATCGACCGCGATGGCGAGCGCGTCGAACTCGAGATCACCCCCGAGGACGCTCAGGGCGAGGGGCGCATCGGCGTCGCCGCTGCCGTCGAGTCCGACTATGTCCAGATGCCCATCGGCGAGGCGGCGACGTTCGCCATCCTCAAGCCATTCGAGATCACCATGATGCAGATCAACGGCATCGGGCAGATGATCTCGCAGCGCACGACCGAGGGCCTCGCGGGGCCGGTCGGCATGGGCAAGATCGTCGCCGAGTCCGCTGAGCGCGGCGCGACGGAGTTTCTCTTCATCCTGGTCTACCTCTCGGTCGCCCTCGGCTTCTTCAACCTCCTCCCGGTGCCGGCCCTCGACGGCGGGCGCCTCGTCTTCCTGGGCTACGAGCTCGTCACCCGGCGCCGGCCGAACGAGCGCTTCGAGGCGATGGTGCACACCGTCGGCATCCTCTTTCTGCTCGGCGTAATCGTCCTGGTGACCTTCCGCGACGTCCTTCGCGCCTTCGTCTCCTGATGGGCCAGCCCCGGGAGCGCCGCGTCCAGGCCGGCGGCCTGTCGCACCACGTCGTCGAATGGGGCGCCGAAGACGGAACCCCGGTTCTGCTCTGCCACGGCTTCCTCGACCTCGCCTGGGGCTGGGACCGGGTCGGGCGGCGTCTCGCCGCGGCGGGGTGCCGCGCGGTGGCCTTCGATTGGCGGGGCCACGGCGAGACCGAATGGGTGGGCGCCGGCGGCTACTACCACTTCCCGGATTATGTCCGGGACCTCACCGAGCTCGTCCCCGCCCTCTTCGACGCCGACGCCGCCGGGCCCCCGCACTTGGTAGGGCACTCGATGGGCGGCACCGCCGCCTCGCTCTTCGCGGGCACGATGCCGGATGCGATCCGGAGCCTCACGATGATCGAAGGCCTCGGCCCCCCCGCCCATGACGCTTCGCTCACCCCGGACCGGTTCGGGGCGTGGATCCGGGACATGAAGAAGGTGCGCTCCCGGCGGGCCAATCCCAAAGCGCCACCGATGCAGTCCCTCGATGATGCGCTCTACCGCATGCGCGTGCAGAACCCCGAACTCGACGAGGCCTGGGGGCTCTTCCTCGCCGAGAAGGGCACCTGCCCCACAGAGGATGGCGAGGGCCTCGACTTCCGCTTCGACCCCCTGCACCGGACGACCTCGCCCGTCCCTTTTCGGCTATCAGCCCACCGAGCGTTCCTCCAGCGCATCGCGGTCCCGACGCTCCTAGTCCACGGCAGCCGCGGCTATCGCTTGCCGGACGAAGGCCCCCGAGCCGCCGAGATCGCCCACGCGCGCTCGGTCGAGTTCGATGACGTGGGCCACATGATTCACTGGTTTGCCGACGAGAAATTGAGCGCGACCCTCGTCGCGTTTTTCGACGACGCCGGCTGAGGGACCGTGTCACCGCGGACCCCAGGAGTGGAGCGATCGCCGCTCCAGATCCCTGTGGGCTCCATTCTTTGATATGAATTGACCAATGCTTTCGGGAGCACCCTACTGTGCACGGTCCTTGCACCACTCCCCCCCATGCAGCGAAGCCTCAGTCTCCTCCCGCCCCTCCGCGAACTCAGCCCCCGCCAGGACGGCCCGCTGCACGTCGGCTGGCAACAGTTCCGGGCGGCCCTCCGGGGAGCCCGCATCGCCCCCGGCCTCCTTCGCCGCTCCTTGCACCCACGCCTGGGCCCGGCAGCCCGCCTCCTGCCGACGCCCCGAGACGTAGTCAATCTGCTCGATGGGTACCTCAGCACCGAGGCCCGAGGTCAGCGAGCCGAAGGACGCTTCTTCGTTTATCGCGAAGGCGAGCGCCTCAGCGCTCGGAAGATGGTCACCCGCCTCCGCGCCCTGGTCCCGGAGCTCGGCCCCATCACCCTCGCCGAAGAGACCCGGAACGGAAATACCCGCTTCGTCATCCGCACGACCGGCGCCTTCATCGAGGTTGACGCCCTCGACGTCGACGTCGAAGTCATCGAGCCCGGCTGGACCCGTCGGGTCGTCACCGTCGACGCCCTGGTCGTGGCGGTGAACAAGATGCTCAAATTCTACGGCGAGAGCATTCGCTTCTTGCCCGTGGCTTCGGAGGACGGGGTGAACGCCTTCCTCGCCGTGGACGAGGAGGGCGCCGAGGTCCTCGAGCGCATCTGCTTCTGGGACGGCCCCCTCGACGAGCTGGACGACTTTGCCCAGTGGCAGCGCGAGGTGAGCGGCGTATATCGCCGGCCCCAGGCGGACCGCGGGACGGGCCTTGGGACCGACCGCATCACGGCCCGGGGGGCCCTCCCCAAAGCCCACGTCGCCTAGGACAACCGGCGAAGACCCCCGCGAGGCGCCGAGAACTGCCCAGAACGGTCCGGAACATCTGGGATCCCCACTCCCCCCAAAAGACGCTATCCTCGGGGCGCTTTTTGTTGGGAGGGTGATTCATGCTTCGGTTCACGACGGTCCGTGGGGACTTGGCGCTCTTGGCGCTCTTGGCGCTCTTG
>JAFDCW010000857.1 GCA_019312705.1 Deltaproteobacteria bacterium | reverse complement strand
CTACGACCCGACAGTGGCGCCGCTTCCCATCGGCGACCCCGCGGCGGTGGACATCACGAAGCTGCGCATCGGCTTCTACGACGACGACGGCTTCTTCCGCCCCGCATCCTCCGTCCGGAGAGCCGTCGCCGAGGCGCGAAAGGCCCTCGAAGACGCGGGCGCCGAGCTCGTGCCCTTTGCCCCGCCCAACGCCGCCGAGGTGCTCTTTCTCTTCTTCGAGGCGGTCAGCGCTGACGGCGGTGAGACCCTGGACGCCGCCCTCGATGGTGAGCAGATCATCGACCCCCTGAAGCTGGTCCGGCGCGGGACCAAGCTGTCACCGCGCATGCGCACCGCCGCAGCGCGCACGGCGCGGCTCTTCGGTGAAGAGCGCATGGCCCGGCTCATCGACGCGGTGGGTGCCAAGACCGTGGCCGAGCTCTGGCGCATCACCGGGCGCCGTCGCCAGTATCAGCTGGACGCCCACGCGGCCTGGGAGAGCCAGGGCATCGACGCCCTCATCTGCCCGCTGCACCCGACCCCCGCCGTCCCCCAGGGCATGAGCCAGGACTTCACCATGTCCTTCGGTTACGCCGCTCGCTACAACGTGTTGAACCTACCGGCGGGGGTCGTGCCCGTAACCCGGGTCCGCGCTGACGAAACCACGCGCACCGCAACTCACGATCGCCTCGACAAGCGAGCCGCCGCCGTTCAGGCCCAGAGCCTAGGCCTGCCCGTGCCCGTTCAGGTGGTTGGCCGCAGCTACCGGGAGGATGTCGTGCTCGCGGTCATGCAGGCCATCGAGGACACTGCGCGGCAATCGGCAGAGTTTCCCTGGACTCCCGTCGACCCCTAGGCGCTAGAACTCACCGAGGAGCTGAAGGCCGCCGCCCCCTGGCACCTCGTACGGGGCGAGGGCGACGGTGCGCCCATTGCCGAGGTCGGCGCGGACTTCGACGGTCTGCTTGAGAGTGAGCCCGAGGATGAACATCACGGCGCCGGCAAGTTGAACGAGGCCCCAGGCACTGAGGCCTATGTAGACCAGAGCATCTCCACCGCCGCCGCCGCTGCCGCCGCTGTCCCCGTAATCGCCGGCGAGGATGAAGGGACCGGCGAATGGGATGGCGAGGTAGCCGTACTCCGCCCCGATGCCGGACAGAAGAGCGATGCTGTAGGAAGCTCCAAACATGATCACGCCGGGAATCAAGAGCCCCGTACGCATGCGCTCCTCGGTCCGCACCGGACCGGCCGGGGCGGCTACCGGCGCCTGCTGTTGGTAGTAGGGCTGGGGCTGGGCCTGGGGCTGGGCCTGGGGTTGGGCCCCGTACCCGGTTGGAGCCACGGGCACGGCGGCCGTGCCTTGAGCCTGGACGGGTTGCCCCGCACCTGCCGCAACGATGCAGTCATCTCCCTGGGCTACCCGCCCGGCGGGGCATGCCGGGGCGCCGGTGCAAAGCGAGGTCTCGGGGCTCCAGGCCTGGCCGGGCCAACAGCAACGCCCCTGGGTCTGCTCGTTGGCCACCCTGCCCTCGGCGCACTGAGCCGCGGCGGTGGTCGGCGCGACCAGGGTGGACATGATGACGAGTCCGACGACGGCGCCGGTGAAGGCGATCGCAGAGGCCGAACGGGCCAAGGATTGGAAGCTGTCCATGGGGGCTATCCTACACGGTGTGAGGGGGTACGAGGTGGCGGAAAGCAACCTGCGTGCCAGGCGAAATCCGGATGGGATCCAATTGGCCGCCGCATCACTCTCGTCTGCGCGTTCACGAAGAGGGAACTGGCGTTCACGATGCGTTCGAGCCCGAGGGCCCGGTGGCGGCTGACCCCTGGCGCCGGAGGCGCCGCGTCAGAGGAGCCCGGTCTCTTCAGCGATCGTGCGGGCGACGGGCAGGACCGCGTCCCAGGAGGCGGCGTTGCAAGCGAGGATCCCCCGGAGGTTGAGCATCTCTTCGCCCTGGTAGGCGAAGGGCGCGCCGGAGAGGTCCGCGAAACGCCCACCGGCCGCGCGGAGGACCGCCTCAGGGCCGCAGGCGTCCCACTTCGACGACTTCGGCGCCATGATCACGTAGAGGTCGGCGACTCGCTCGGCGAGCATGCCGATCTTGAGCCCGACGGAGCCGTGGCTCACCTCGTTGGTGATCCCGAGGCGCTCGACGAGTTGGTCCGTCGAGGCCGCCCGGTGGGAGCGTGAGACGACGAGCTTCAGGTCCTTCGGGTCGGCGACTTCGCTAACCGCGAGGGGCCGACGCTCGCCCCCCTCCTCGAGATACGCGCCGTCTCCGACGATGCCCGCCCAGAGCTTGTCTTTGACCGGCTGGTAGACGACCCCGGCGTGGGCCTCCCCGTCGATGGTGAGGCCGATCATCACGGCGAACTCGCCGTTCTTCTTGACGAACTCCTTGGTGCCGTCGAGGGGGTCGACGTACCAGACGCGGCCAGACCGAAGAGCGTCGCTCCGGTCGGGGCTCTCCTCGGCGACGATCCCGTCCCCGGGGAACGACGCCGCGAGGCGCGAGACGATGAGCTCGTTGGCGCGCTGGTCAGCGTCCGTGACCGGGTCGTTCTTTCCCTTGTAGGCGACGTCGAGGTCGGTCGCGTAGACCTCGAGGATCACCTCGCCGGCGGC
>JAFDCW010000856.1 GCA_019312705.1 Deltaproteobacteria bacterium | reverse complement strand
CCCTCTGGCACGCCGTCGAGGTGACCCTCGCTTTGCCGCCCGCGGGGCTATGAGCGTGGAGGCCGAAGGCGCGTTGACGCGGCCCACTCGGGTTTTCGGTGCGCTGCGCATTCGCCATTGGGTGCATTTCCTGGTTCTCCCATTTGCGGGGCTCGAGCCCTCGGCACCCCACGGCCTCGGCGCAGCATTGCGCGGGGTCGGTATCGCCTTCTTCGTCCTCGCCTTCGGCTACTTGCTCAACAGCGTCGCCGACCGAGCCATGGACGGGAGCGTCGCCAAGAACCCCCTCGCGGTTGGGCCCGCACCGGGGGCGCACGTCTATGCTCTGCTTCTCGCGTTGGCCGCGGGGGCGGTAGGGCTCTCCTTCGCCGCGCCGCCGGTGGTGGTCGTCGCCACCGTGGTCTGCCTCGCTTCCGGCCTCCTATATTCGGCGGGCCCTCGCCTCAAGGGGCTGCCGGTGGTCGGCACCCTATTGAACGTCACGAACTTCGCTCCGCTGCTCTGGGTTGGAGTGGCGGCCCACCCGGGGCCGAGCCTGCCGACCTTCACCCTCGTCTTCTCTCTTCTGCTGGTGCAGAACCAACTGCTGCACGAGGCCGCCGACCGTGAGGACGACGCCCGGGGCGGCGTCGCGACGACCGTACGGTCCTTCGGCGTGCCGGTCGTCTCCGCAGCCTCGGCGGGGCTCGGCTTTGCCCTCGCCCTGACGGTGGCGTCGAGCGACGGGGCCGCTGGGGCCTTCTGGCCCGCCATGGTGGTCTTTGGCGGCCTCTTCCCCTGGCTTCTCGCCCGGGCCGGCGCCACGCCGACTGCGGCGCTTCGAGTACGCGTGGCCCACCGCTTCGCGAGTGCCGCGTTCGGCGCCCTCGTCTTCGTGCTCCTCCGCGCCTGAAGGGGCCTCGTCACCCCTCGGCGGTAAAGGGCTGCAGCTCGTCGCTGCCGAAGAGCTCGAAGTAGCCCCGCCGCAGGCCGAAGCAACGACCGAGGAGGTCGCAGCGCTGGCATGCATCGGTCGCGACGAACTCCCCGCGATCGAATCCTTCGGGGATCGTGGCGAGGTCGGTGGAGCGCGAAAGCTCCTCGGGCACCAGGCAGAGGGGCACCCCACACATCGATTCGAAGCCGGTGACCGTCACGTCGAGCTCGTTCGCGACGCGCAGGCCGCGTGCGAGGCTGGGCAAGATGTCCGAATACCGCGGGATGAGGGCACGGGTTCGCGGGACGACATCCGTCGAGGGGGCGACGAAGGAGACTACGACTTGGGCCCCGGGCCACCGGCCCGCGACCAACGCGACATAGTCGGCGAAGTCGTCCTTGTTCATTTCGCAGAAGACGAAGTTGATGAGGACTCGCGCGTCGAGGGCGACGAGGGTGTCGAGGCCGAGGACTGTTTGGTCGAAGGTGCCCGGGGCCTGGGTGACCACGTCCGAAATCTGGGCGCGGCTGCCGTGCAGCGATACGAAGAACTGGTCGACTCCAGCGGCGACCAGAGCCCGTCCGAACTCGGGGTCCCGGAGGCGGACCGCGTTGGTTTGGATCTCGATTTCTCGGGCCCCCTCTTCCTTGCCGAGCTTCACGTAGTCGAGGAGCTGCGGGTTCAGGGTGGGCTCGCCCCCGGAGATGACGAGGACTCCGCCGCGACCGGAGATCTCCGTGATGGCGCGGCGGATGGCGGCGTCATCTGCCGTGGGCAGGTGGGTCGAGACGAAACAGAAATGGCAGGCCTGATTGCAGCGGAAGTTGATTCGCACGATGCCCGCCGGGAGGGTTTCCCCGCCGGGGCGGCGGTAGATGTCCTCCTGGACCAACTCCCGCGCGATCTGCTCCTCCACCGAGGAGATGATGCTGAGCCGCCGCCGAACCCGATCTTCGGTAATCGGCGTCATGGGCAACGCCTCGTCTTTGTCTGGCTCCGGGCCCACGCCGAGGGCAGCGACGGGCACGCCGGGGCATCGGTCGGCGACCGTGCATGCGGTACAGCTCGCGACACGCCGGTACGCTGGGCGCTCGGCGCCGCCCGGGGTGAGGGCAAAGAGGTGGGAGACGCGCGCCGGTCGCGCAAAGAAACACGGCGGGACCAGCGAGTCCGGGGAGAGGTGCACCGGCAAATCGGCCCGCCGGCACGCTGCCTCGACCTTCGAGATCACCGCGGCCATCTCCGAGAGGCTCAGGAGTTCGCGGCCATCCGGGGCTTCCGTCGGAGCGCAGAGGCGCAGGCAGGCGAAGGGCAAATCACTCTCGACGAGGGCGCCGGGGAGCCCCAGGAGCTCTTCTCGGTTCGAGCGGACCACGGGGGCGGCCGCCTCGATGCGCACTCCCGCCGCGGCGAAGGCCGCCGCGCCCCCGAGGGCCCGGGTGAAGCCCCCGGGGTCCCGGGTGATCGCATCGCAGGCCTCGCCCCACGCGGGCAGGTGAACGCGCGCGACATCGAGGCCCGCGTCTGCGAGGGCCTCGGCCCCTGCAACGTCGATGAGCGCGGCGTTGGTCTCGAGGATCACTCGGCGAGTTCCGCGGCCCTTGGCGTAGCGGACGAGGTCGGTGAGGTCCCGGCGCATCGTCGGTTCGCCGCCGGTGAGCACGAGGGTATGCGCGTCTCCCGTTTGGTC
>JAFDCW010000855.1 GCA_019312705.1 Deltaproteobacteria bacterium | reverse complement strand
GCCGACGGGACCGTCGATCTCTCGGCCTTCCCCAATACCCGCCCCTCGGGCTTCATCACTCGCCTCTTGGCCGTCGCCGACGAAACGCCGGCCTTCGGGCTGACCTCGACGATATTCTTCAAGGCGACGGCGGCCCTAGACGCCTCGTCGGTCGAGGTCGGGTACGCGGCGAGCCTCGAAGACGACGCGCCGGTTTTCCTGGTTCGCGTGCCCTCGTCGCCCGACGAGGCGCCGTCGCGACATCCCGTCGAGGTGCAGTTCCGAGAGGACGGCGGGCCCTGGGGAGCCGAGAATCTGATCTCCCTCTTGCCCCTTCAAGGGCGGCCCCTCGAACCGGGGCTCTACGCGGCCGTCGTCACCGACCGGGTTCGGACCGCCGCCGGAGAGCCCCTCACGGCGCCCGCGGCCCTCGACTCACTGCGCATGGGGGAGCAGCCCCCCGGTCTGGGCGCCGCCGCCTTTGCTGCCCACCAGCAGGCCCTCGCTGTTCTCGCTGCCCCAGCTGCCCCACCTGTCCCCGGGGCCGGCGCGGTCGACCTCGACGCCGTCGTCGGCCTGGCCGTCTTCGAAGCCGTCGCGCCCACCGGGGGCATTGAAGAGGCGCGGCGCCTCGCCCTCGACCTGCCGTTGCCGGCGGTCACGGGCCTCGCCCTCGACGAGGTCTTCGACGGGTACTGCGTCTATGCCGGCATGACGCTCATGCCCGACTACCAACGGGGCGAGCTGCCGTACGACGACGGCGGCGCCTGGGACCTCACGATGCCCCCGAACCAAGCCTCGGCCCGGGTGGTGATCTCCGTTCCCCGCGCTGCGGTCACGGCACCGGTGCCCGTCGTCGTGATGAGCCGGACCGGCGGCGGAGTGGAACGTCCCCTCATCGACCGAGGGTTTCGCCCCGTCTCCGGCGGTCCGCCCGCGGAGGCTGGGTCTGGCCCGGCTCGTGATTTTGCGACCGTGGGATGGGCCGGCGTTTCGATCGACGGCCCCCACGGTGGCCCCCGAAACCCCGACCACATGGACGAGCAGTTCCTCGTTTTCAACGTGAACAACCCCATCGCCATGCGCGACAACGTGCGTCAGTCGGCCCTCGAGCTCGTGGTCGCGGCGCACATGATGAACGGGCTCACGGTGGACGCATCCGACTGCCCGGGGGTCGACGGTGCGGTGACGTTCCAGGCCCGGGCCCTGATGGGGCATTCGATGGGGGCGACGATCGCGCCCTTGGCCTTCGACATCGAGCCGCTCTTCGAGGGACTGATCCTGAATGGCGCCGGTGGTAGCTGGATCATGAACGTCGTGCACAAGCAGAGCCCGGTACCCGTCCGGCCCTTCGCCGAGCTCCTCCTCGGCATCGGCACGGGATGGATGCTGCACGAGCACGATCCGTCCCTCATGCTGCTCCAGTGGGCGGGGGAGTCGGCGGACCCACCGGTCTACGCGGCGCGCCTCGGGGCGGACTCAGGCCGCCACGTGCTCATGTTCCAGGGCATCACCGACACCTACATTCTGCCGCCGATGGCAAACGCCACGAGCCTCTCCTATGGCCTCGACCTCGGGGGCCCGGCCCTCGATTCATCGACGCCCGACCTCGCCTCCTTTGCGAGCCTCGAGGAGCGGCTGCCGATGAGCTCCGGCGAGGCCATCGCCTTGCCTGCCCAGGGCAACCAGGGCGGCGCCACCCGGGTGGTGGTCCAGCATGCAGAAGACGGAATTGAGGACGGTCACGAGGTGGTCTTCCAAAGCGACGCCGCCAAGGCCCAGTACCGTTGCTTCCTAGAGACCCTGGGCCGCGGCGAAGTGCCCACCGTGCCGGCCACTGACGGCGCGTGTCCTTGATCGCGGCGTGATCACGCGTTCTCGAGGTGCTCCTCGTCGACCCAATAGGTCTCCTCGTTGTCGTCGCGGACGCCGAAGCGCCCCGCCGCGGCGGCGGTGTAGACATCGCCTTCGAGGCCGGAGTGCTTGCCGCCGGTGACCCGGACGCGGCTGCCTTTCCCGATCGCGTTCGGGTCCACGTCTGCGGGATCGACCTCCGGCGTGACGTCGTCTTCGTCGACCCAGTACTGGGACCCATCGTCGCCGCGGATGCCGTAGCGGAAGCCGCCCCCGTAGCGGTTTGGGCCCACCCAGGTGATGGCCCCATTGATGTCGGCTTTGCCGAGCTGGCGTGCAAAGACACGAGCCCCTTTTACGAGGAGGTACGGCGGATCGTCGGGCACGGCGAGAACCTGACCGCAGTGGGGGCCGGAGACAAGGACCTTTACCCGATTGTGCTGCAGCAATCGCGCGTCGTCATGAGATTGCGCCTTGCCCGGCCGCCGGGCCTCTGTTAGCGAAGCGATTCCGCGGTGATGGAGGCAATGAGATGAAGCTGGCGACCCTTTCGAATGGAACCCGCGACGGCCAACTCCTGGTGGTCTCTCGGGACGGTGCACGGTGCCTCTCGGCCGAGGGCATCGCCCCGACGATGCAGGTGGCCCTCGACGACTGGGACGCCCTCGAGCCGAAGCTCCAGGGACTCTCGGCGCGCCTCGAGGCCGGCAAAGGCGAGGCGGTCGACCCGTCCAAGCTGAACGCGCCTCTACCCCGGGCCTACGAGTGGGTCGA
>JAFDCW010000854.1 GCA_019312705.1 Deltaproteobacteria bacterium | reverse complement strand
CCGGTCGCAGCCTTCGTCGGTGTCTTGGTGCGCTTGACGGACTGCCGTACCGCGGCCGCACGCCGGGTCGCGGTGCAGTTGAGGCGGCAGGTGGAGCGGTCGGTGCCCGGGGGATGACTGCCGTCGCAACGGACTTGGCACGCAGCGACCGTCTGTTCCACCCCGCCGTCGCTTTGCGAAGTGGTTTGGGCTGCCGGCGGGCTGGGCTGGTGAACCGCAGCGGGAGCCGTGGCGCGGGCGCCCCGTCGCGTCGGCTCGATCGGGCCAGGCTTGGGGGCCGTGGCTCGGGTCGTTGCGGGGGTCGTCACCACGCCCGGGTTGTGGAGGCAGCTCAGCTTGCAGAACGCCTGGTCGCGGGGTGCGAGCTTGGCCCCCTCACACCGAAGTTGGCAGGCGGCGATCGCAGCGAGACCGTGGGTGCCCGCATTCGTCGTCGGTCTGGCGGACGTCGGAGTGGCGCGGGGCGCTGGGGTGGGTGGTGTCGGCTTGGGAGGGCTCGCCTGCGGGGGTACGGTCTTGGTGGTCGTGGCGGCCTTGCCGGCTTGTTCCATGGTGCGTCGCACACCCGCCGCCCTGCCGATCGATTCGCAGCCGAGTTTGCAGGTCGACGTGTCCGTGCCGTCGAGGGACCGTCGGTCGCAGTCCTGCTCGCAGTGTGCGACGCGTTCTGCGATCGACGGCGCGCTGATGGCTAGGGCGATGCAGAGCGTCAGCAACACGAGGGCAACCCTACCGCGTCTGTGCGAGGCGGGCTAGCGTCGGCGCCGAATGAGTACTACCAGCAGCAGACCGTTCCACGCGTCGCGAGGGGCCGGGTGTGCGCACCCGCAGCCGGGACCGAAGAGGTCCTCGCTCGGCAACGGGCGCGTGTCAGAACAGGTTGGGTCGTCGTGGTCGACGAGGCCGTCACAGTTGTTGTCCAATCCGTCATGGCATCGCTCGGCGACGACGGGCGATACACGCAGCGTCGTATCGTCGCACTCCAGGCACCTCGGGTAGCCATCGTGGTCGCCGTCGAGTTCGTCGAACGACAGGCGTCCGTCGCAGTTGTCGTCCACGAGGTTGCAGCGCTCGGGGGCGCCGGGATGGATCGCGTCATCGAGGTCGTTGCAGTCCGCGCCACCGCACAACGGGCCGAGCTCTCCGTCACCATCCAGATCGTCGCACGCGCAGGCCGAGCCCACGGCGGCGAGCATGTTCACGATGCCCCAGCCGAGAGTGTTGTCGGGGTCGTCGGCCTGGGATGCAGTCGTTCGGAGCCGCTCGAGTACCGCCGCCGGGCTCAGCCCGGGCTCGGCCTGGAGCAGGAGTGCCACCGCCCCCGCGGTGAGTGGTCCCGCGAAACTCGTACCGGAGACCTGCGTGTACTCGTCTCCGCTGTGGGGCAGGGCAGTCCACACGCTTACACCCGGGGCCGCGACATCGGGCTTGATGCGGCCGTCCGCGGTCGGGCCACGCGACGAGAACATCGCGGTCTCGCCCGAGCGATCGACCGCGCCCACCGCGATGAGACCGTCTGTATCTGCGGGGGCGGATAGCGTGCCCGCATCCGGGCCGCCGTTGCCGGCGGAGTTGACCAAAATGAGCCCGTTCTCGAGGGCGATCGTGGCCGCGAGCGTCGTGACTGCCGTGGCACCGTCGAGGTCGCTGCTCTCGTACCAATCAAGGTAGCCCAAGGACGCTGTAAACACGTCCGCGCCCTGGGCCTCCGCCCACTCAAGCCCCTCGACGAACCAGTCTTCCTCAACCGGCTCCTCAAACGGGACCGCCTCTGTCTTCGAGAGGATGACGGACACGCCGGGCGCGGCACCGCGGTAGATCCCCGCGACTTCGCCGACGATCGAGGACAGGACTTGGGTACCGTGGGAGTCTTGAGCCCACCGGCTCTCTTCCTCTGTCTCGTTGGCGGTCGTGTCGTCATCGTTGATGAAGTCGCGTTCTGCGAGCACTTGCAGCCCGGCGAATACATCGTGCTCCAAGTGGAATCCGGTATCTTGAACCGCGATCACGACCCCAGTGCCGTCGAGCCCGCACGCATGCAGGTAGGGCACCCCGATCTGAAGAAGTTGGTTGGCAGTCAGGTTGTAGTCCGGAAGGCTCGTGGTCGCCTCTTGATGTCCCGCCGCCATCCGGGAACCCCGGGCTACCGGTTGGAGATGGTCGACGAAGGGCAGACCCGCGATGGCCTCGCGCTGGGCAGCGGTAGCGCTCACGCTGACAGCGTTGAGCCAGCGGGACTCCGCACGGTGGTTCGCGCCCGTTCGCAGGATGGCAGCCACGTAGGACGCGGTCACGGGAACGTCGCGGATCTCGATGGCGGGCCGGCCTATCCGTCGGCGCCGGGCGCGGGTGCGGACGCTGAGGTGGGCAGTCGCCTGCGTAGCGAGGGCAGCTTGGGTCTCCGGTCTCGGTTTGTCGCGGAGGAACACCCATGTGGGCGTCGGTACCTCAGGCGTGCCCGACAAAAACGGTGCAAACGCCAGCGCCACAAGCGAGAGCATCAAGAGTCGAACACGAACGTGAGCTTCTCGTCCTTGTCGACTGCAACGCGGACCGAGCCGCCCTCTTGGAGCGTACCAAACAGAAGTTCGTCGACGAGCGCCGCCTTGATCTT